>CAIYMF010000153.1 GCA_903927265.1 uncultured bacterium
GCACTAGGTATTAACCTCGCCACCCTCGATATCCGCGAACACGCATCCGCGCATCACCATGCTCTAGGGCAGCTCATCGATCGACTCGGTACTGAAGACGTTGCCTACGACGACATGTCGCGCACACATCGCCTGTCAGTGATCAGCCGCGAACTCGCCGCCCAGCGACCACTCGCTCCCACACCACCGCCACTCGACGAGGCCGGCGCCCGCACGTTCGACACCTTCGTTGCCATCCGCGAGGCGCTTGACCGTTACGGATCGGATGTCATCGAGAGCTACATCGTGTCAATGACACGCGATGCTGACGACCTACTCGCCGCCGTACTCCTTGGCAAAGAAGCGGGTCTGGTCGATCTTTCGACGGACACCGCACGCATCGGATTTGTGCCACTTCTTGAAACCGTCGGTGAACTGCGCCGCGCCGGTGAGATTCTCGATTCGATGCTGAGCGACCCTTCCTACCGACGTATCGTCGATATTCGCGGTGGTAGCCAGGAAGTAATGTTGGGCTATTCCGATTCCAACAAAGACGCCGGCATCATGACCTCACAGTGGGAAATACAACTCGCCCAGCGTCGTCTGCGCGATGTCGCAAGCGCACATGGCGTGCGACTGCGACTCTTCCACGGTCGCGGCGGAACCGTCGGCCGTGGCGGCGGTCCCACGTATGAAGCGATTCTCTCGCAACCCAGTGGCGTACTCGATGGCGAAATCAAGGTCACCGAGCAAGGCGAAGTCATTTCCGACAAGTATTTACTGCCGGTGCTCGCCCGCGAAAACCTTGAACTCTCTGTCGCCGCAACGCTCGCCGCAAGTCTGCTTCACCGCAAGCCACGTATTGAAGCGCAGACCCGTGACCTGTGGGACCGCGTGATGGGTGACGCGAGCACTGCCGCGTTTGCTCGTTACCGCGCCCTCGTAGACGATCCTGATCTTCCCGCCTACTTCGCCTCGTCAACACCCGTCGCGACTCTCGCCGATCTCAACATGGGTTCTCGCCCTTCACGACGCGCGTCGGCCGATGAAGGTTTGGCGAATCTTCGCGCCATTCCGTGGGTCTTCGGTTGGACTCAGTCGAGGCAGATCGTGCCCGGCTGGTTCGGTGTCGGCAGTGGACTCGCGGCGGTGCGTGAAGCAGGCGACGGCGCGACACTTCACGCGATGTATGAAGGGTGGCACTTCGTTCGCACCTTCATCTCCAACGTCGAAATGACCTTGGTCAAGACCGACCTCAGCGTCGCGCGTCACTACGTTGAACAACTGGCGCCAGAACCTCTCCAACGGTTCATCACCGAGATCGAGCGCGAATACGAACTCACTGTGCGCGAAGTTCTCGCACTCACGGGTGAGACCGCCTTGCTGTCGACACAACCATCACTGGCGCGAACTCTCGCGGTGCGCGACGCCTACTTGATGCCTCTGCAGTACCTGCAAGTATCTCTACTGCAGCGAATTCGTGGTGCTGGCGACGAGCCGCTACCCGCCGAATTGAACCGTGCGTTATTGGTGACGGTGAACGGAATCGCGTCCGGGCTTCGCAATACCGGTTAGGGCTCTACTAGAAAGCGATGAGCGAGTCTGCGGGTCGGTCACCGGCCGGTCCTGGACGCCCCAGCAGGTATCCCTGACCTAGCGTGATGTTCGCCCTTTGCATGGCCGTCAACTGTTCCACTGTTTCGATTCCTTCAGCGATCGTGACGGCACTCACAGCGCGTCCCAAGTCACTCAGCACTCGCAGCAGTCCGTCAAGACGGGAAGTGTCGACCCCCGTTGCAAAGAGCCGATCGATCTTGATGGCATCAACATCGAACTGGTGCAGATACGACATCGAGGAATAGCCGATACCAAAATCATCAAGAGCGATCCTCACTCCCATGGCCTTGAGTTCCTCCAGTTCGGCGAGGGGTACCGGTCCGGCGGCAAGCAACGTGTCCTCCACCAACTCGAGCCCGAGTGTGCGCGGCGCCACCGACCAACGGTCGAGTGCCTCGCCGACGATGCTCGGCAAAGTTCCTCGACCCAATTGTCGAGCCGAGATGTTGATCGACATCATGTGCGATTCATGTCCCTCAGCCGCCAGCCACGTGGCCTGCACCGACAGCGCGCGATTGATCACCCACTCGCCGATTTGTTCCATCAACGGTCCTGAATCAACGTGCTGCAAGAACGATCCTGGGGCAAGAACTCCCTGCAGGGGATGGTTCCACCGCAAGAGCGCTTCGGAGCCGACGGTGAATCCGCTCGTGAGGTCAATGACCGGCTGAAACACCAGATCAAACTCGTTATTACTGAGCGCCCGCTCGAGTCGCTCGTGAGCATCGAGTCGGCCGCGCACTTCCTGGTGCATTGCCGGAGTAAAGGTCGTCCACCGATCTCCCCCACTGCGCTTGGACACATACATCGCAGTGGCTGCGTCACGCAACAACTCACTCGCATCTCCCGCGTGCGGAGGAACAGTCACCAGCCCGACACTGGCGCTGACTCTCACCGTGGCGAGATCGAGAACGACCGGCTGGTCGACGGCGTCACGCACAGCCGACATGAAGGAATCGAGACCATGTTCACCCGTGTCCAGCGGCGCCACGAGCACGAACTCGTCACCGCCCAGTCGCGACGCTGTTCCGGAGGCCCCCACGGCCGATTCGAATCTCTCGGCCAGCAGAGTCAGCAGTTGGTCACCTGAGTGGTGACCCAACCCATCATTGACATCTTTGAAATTGTCGAGGTCGAGGAATGCCACCGCGAGCGACGACGCGGTCCCTCGCACACCGGCCAGGTGCTCGTTGAGATTCGTGCGCAGTAACTCTCGATTAGCGAGTCCGGTCAGGGCATCGTGGGTTGAGCGATGGCCGAGTTCAGTTTCAAGACTCTTGCGACGCGAGATGTCGGTGTGCGTCACGACAATTCCCTGTGCGCCTGTTACAGGAACTGCCTGCAGGTGAAACCAAGCGTCTCCCCTCGAGTGAGCAAGTTGGTAATCGTAAGAAAACGTTTCCGACTCGCCTCGCGCAACGGCCTCGAGCCCATCGGCCACAAGCCCCGCATCGTTCGCGCCGGGCATTCGTGAATCCGCCGCTCGGCGACAGACCTCGATGTAGTTCATCCCCACCCACTCGGGTTCGGCGTCTGACTCCGAGCCACCCCAGAAGCGGCTCCACGAGCCGTTGACCGCCATGATGTCGCCCTCAAGGTTGAGCATCACGGTTTGAGATGGCAAGGAATCAAGGATTGATTGAACCAGTGCACGCTCAGATTCGCGCCGCAACTTGTGGTTGAACTCGTCGGTGACATCACGTTGAACCGCAACCCAGTTGGTGAACCAGCCTGTCTCGTCTGCCACGGGTGCGAAGTCAATCTCAACCCAGTAGTGGCGGCCGTCTTTCGCCTCATTGCCGAGCGTGACGTTGTCTGGCTTCCAGTGCCGGAGCGCCTCTTTGAATCGCGCAATCTGCTCGGTATCGGTGTGGTCGCCCTGGAACATGCGAGGACTGCGACCCAACACTTCCTCTCGGGTGTAGCCGGTCACTTCGAGCAGCGCATCGTTGACGTACACCATGATCGGGCCGGGTGCGTCGATCGGCTCTGACGCTGTGATGACAACCGGCTCAGACATGAACCGCAGTACGCGCGCGAAAGCCCACAGTTCCGAACCTGCCTGCCCGATGGCACTGGAAACACGGGGCAGCGCTATACCGAATCCGTCGTCGGTGACAAACAGTCGCTCCGAGATCGTGTTTCCGCGCCAGTGGGTGGCGATATCAACAGCGCATTCTCGGGATTCCCAATTCGCGACATCGTCGGCAAGTTCGGACCACCACTCGCGGAGAGGACGACCCACCGCCCTTGAGATATCGATGTCGAGGCGCTTGCGCGCGAAGCGGTCAATGAAAACGACGACGCCCTCTGCGTCGATGAGTAAAAACCCCTCATCAGGCAGGAAGAGGAATGCATCCTCCGCTAGCAGGCTGGTCATCGACTACCTTTCAGGAGCCCCCGTCGGCACATTCGGCTCAGAATGGCGGGTACCACTAATGCACAGTAGGCAGGAAGGAACCCGCATGTCCTGCTTTACGGGAATCTACAGAACCCGCAGCATGCGGATATTGCCCAAAGTGTTGGGTTTCACCCGTTCGAGGCCAAGGAACTCGGCCACACCCTCGTCATACGACTGCAGCAACTGCTCGTAGACGGCCGTGCTGACAGGGGTCTCTTCGATTTCGGTAAAGCCGTGGCGGCGAAAGAATTCGGTCTCAAAGGTCAGGCAGAACATCCGAGTAATGCCCAAGTCGATCGCGCGCTCGGTAAGGGCCTGCATGAGTGCAGAGCCAACTCCAGTCCCTCGAGCCTCTGGCAGCACCGCCAAGGTGCGCACTTCGGCGAGGTCTTCCCAGAGCACGTGCAGCGCGCCGCACCCAACAACCGTGCCGTCGACTTCGGCCACTAAGAACTCGGGGACGTCTTCGTAGAGGGTGACCGTTGCCTTGGACAGCAGGCGCCCGTCTGGGGAGTAGGTGTCGACGAGATCGCGGATGAGCGTCACATCGCTTGTGCGCGCGTGCCTGACCACCACCTGCGGCTTCACTACCGTTCCCGTGGCTTCACGAGCGGGAACAGGATGGTGTCGCGAATGCCCAGGCCGGTGAGTGTCATCAGCAAGCGGTCGATACCAAGACCCGCACCGCCAGTGGGTGGCATGCCGTGTTCCAACGCACGCAGGAAATCTTCATCAACTGACATCGCCTCGGCATCACCGCGACCACGCAAGGCCGACTGCGACTCCAGGCGCTCGCGTTGCACGACAGGGTCGACCAGTTCGGAATAGCCCGTCGCCTGCTCGAACCCGTCGATGTAGAGATCCCACTTCTCGACCATGCCCGCATGCTCGCGGTGTCCGCGAACAAGCGGTGAGGTGTCTTCGGGATAGTCATAGACGAATGTCGGCCGGGTGAACGTGGTGACGACGTGGTGCTCAAGTAGTTCCTCAACGTACTTACCGGCAACCCATGTGGGCTCGGAATGAATGTCAACCGCGTCACACAATTCGCGCAGCCGCGAGACCGGCGTTTGCGGCGTGACCTCCTCGCCCACCGCCGCACTCACCGAGGGGTAGACGTGCACCGCATCCCATTCGCCAGAAAGATCAACCGCACGCCCATCGGCCTGTTCGAACACTTCACTGCCGTGCGCAGCGACGGCTGCGGCCTGCACCAGTTCACGAGTCTCGCGAGCCATATCGGTGTAGTCGGCGTAGGCCTCGTACCACTCCAACATGGCAAACTCAGGTGAGTGAGTGCGGTCGGCACCCTCATTGCGGAAGTTGCGATTGATCTCAAAGACTTGCTCAAGTCCACCGACCACACAGCGCTTGAGAAAAAGTTCAGGGGCAATGCGCAGGAACAAGTCGATGTCGAACGCATTCGAACGTGTGACGAATGGGCGAGCCGTTGCACCACCGTGCTGGGTCTGCAGCATCGGCGTTTCCACCTCAAGGAAGCCCCACCCGTCGAAGGTTGACCGCAATGACTGCAGCACCCGTGGGCGCATGCGCGCCATGACCTGGGCCTCCGGCCTCACGATCAAGTCGACGTAGCGCTGACGTGAACGCGTTTCCTCGCCCAGTTCCTTATGCGCCACCGGCAGCGGTCGCAGCGCCTTCGCGGCGAGCTGCCACGACTCGACCATCACACTCAATTCACCAGTGCGACTTGAGATCACTTCGCCCTCGGCAGCCACGACATCACCGATGTCAACGAGGTGCTTCCACTCATCAAGGCGCTCAGCGCCCACACGATCAAGCGAGATCATGACCTGCAGTTCGGCACCTGCACCCTCGCGTAACCGCGCGAAACATAGCTTGCCGGTATTACGCACGAAGATCACGCGACCGGCAACAGCTACCTTCTCGCCGGTTGCAGTGTCAGCCTCGAGATCAGGAAACTGCTCGCGAACCTGCGCAAGCGAGTGCGTGCGAGGTACCCGCACGGGGTACGCCTCGACTCCGCCGTCGAGCAGGCGGCGTCGCTTGTCGTGACGCACGGCCATCTGCTCGGGCAGGTCGTCATCGTGGCTGAGGTCGGCGCTGGGCTCTGTCATGGTGACCCAAGGCTACCGACCCGCTGCGTGGCTCATGCTTCGACGTTGCGATCAAACACCAGCCGAAGCCCATCAAGGGTGAGATGGGGCGCGTGGGCCGTAATGGTCTCGGAGTGCGGAACGACAATCGGAGCGAGCCCGCCCGTAGCGATGACGGCCGCAGGAGCAGTGCCGAGCTCGACGGTGATGCGGCGTACGAGGTAGTCAACTTGCCCGGCGAAACCATAGAGCGCACCACTTTGCAGAGCCTCGACCGTATTCTTTCCGATGACGTTGCGCGGTTCGACGAGTTCGACCTTGCGCAGTTGTGCTGCGCGCGATGCGAGGGCGTCCAGAGAAATTTCGACTCCGGGCGCTAGGGCGCCACCGAGGAACTCACCACGCGCCGACACCACATCGAGGTTCGTCGACGTTCCGAAGTCAACGACAATTGACGGTCCGCCGTACAACGTGAAGGCAGCCAAGGTGTTGACGATGCGGTCGGCTCCGACTTCCTTCGGATTGTCGGTGAGAATCGGGACGCCCGTCTTCGTTCCTGGCTCGACCACGACGTGGGGCACATCGGGGTAGTACTCGTCGATCATCTGCCGCATTTCGCGCAGCACCTGCGGCACCGTCGAGCAGAGAGCGACCCCGGTGATCTTCGGTTTGTCACTCAGCAGTCCGCGAAACGTCAGTGCCATTTCATCCGACGTCGAACGCGCATCAGTCTTCACACGATACGAACGCATGAGCTCGTTGCCTTCGAACAGACCCAACACAGTGTTGGTGTTTCCAACATCGATTGCGAGCAGCATCAGTACGTCCTCAAGTCAGTCGACGGGTCGAAGGTCGGCGCCGATATCCAAGACAGGTGCTGAGTGTGTCAGTGCACCGACCGCAACGAAATCAACACCCGTCGCGCCCACGGCGGCAGCGTCGTCGAGGGTGAGCCCACCCGAGGCCTCCAACTGGCAACGCCCGGCTGTCAATTCGACTGCCTCGCGCATGCCGGCAGGATCGAAGTTGTCGAGCATCACAAGATCAGCCCCTGCATCGAGTACCTCGGTGAGTTGTTCGAGTGAGTCGACCTCAACTTCAACGGGAAGTCCTGGCCACATCGATCGCACGGCGGCAAAGGCCTCGGCGACACCACCGGCCGCAACCACGTGGTTGTCCTTCACCAGGGCCGCGTCAGAGAGCGACATTCGATGATTGACCCCGCCCCCGCAACGCACCGCGTACTTCTCCAGCGCACGCAGTCCCGGAGTCGTCTTGCGTGTGTCACGCACCCGAGTTTGGGTGCCTTCGAGCGCCTCGGCCCACTGGGACGTGGCTGTGGCAACCCCGGAAAGGTGACAGAGCAGGTTGAGCGCGGTGCGTTCGGCAGTGAGCAGGTCGCGTGTGCGGCCCGTGACGCTGAGAAGTACGTCGCCCGCGGCGACTCGATCACCGTCGGCAGCGCTCACAGAAACGGATGCGTCACCGTTCGACACGATGTCGAACACTGCAGCCGCGACCGGAATACCAGCGACAACTCCGGGCGAGCGCGGCACGAGGTCCATCGTCGACCGCTGATGTTCGGGCACAGTCGCAACCGATGTCACGTCAACTCCACCACCGAGGTCTTCTTCGACAGTGCGACGAATGAGTTGCTCGACGGCGTGAGGGTCGAGACCCGCATCACCAATGAGCGCGGCAATGGATGCAGTCAGCGACATCAGTCACCCACCGGTTCGCGTTCGGTCACCAAGTGCCCACCTTCGTCGACGTGAGTGCGCAACCGCACTCTCCACGTGTCGTCGTCACGATCGGGAAAGTCTTCGCGCCAATGCGATCCACGGGTTTCCAGACGTGTCGACGCATTGGCCGTCAGCACCGAAGCCACCGCGTGCAGGTTGGTGGTCTCCCACGTTTCGGTGCACGGGTCGTCATCCAATCCTTCAGCCAAAGCACCGAGCACGGCCGACGCGGTCGCGAGTGAATCGGCACTGCGCAGCACCCCAACCCCCTCGGTCATGGCGCGCTGCAGCGGACGGCGACTGGTTGCTGGGAGCAGTCCGGGCGTGCCCGAGGGTGCCACCGGGTCACGCCGAGGCGGAAGTTCCGAACCCAGCACCGCACCGATGCGCTCGGCGAATACCAGTCCTTCGAGCAGTGAGTTCGAAGCCAAGCGATTGGCTCCGTGAACTCCTGTGCAGGCACACTCGCCACACGCGAAGAGTCCGGGCAGTGATGAGTGCCCGAAGAGATCGGTGCTAATTCCACCCGAGTGATAGTGCTGCGCGGGGGCCACCGGAATGAGGTCATGCCGTGGATCGATTCCGTGCGAGAGACACGACTCGAAGATGGTGGGAAAACGAGTGGGCCACTCACCGCCGAGACCGCGCGCATCAAGCCACATGTGCTGTGCGCCAGTTTCGCGCATGCGGCGCATGATGGCCTTGGCCACCACATCGCGCGGTGCGAGTTCGGCAAGTGGATGCACACCCACCATGAAACGCACGCCGTCATCATCAACCAACGTGGCGCCTTCACCACGCACCGCTTCGGACACGAGCGGTTGCTGACCTGCGGCCTCAGGGCCGAGCCACATCACCGTGGGGTGGAACTGCACAAACTCAAGATCGGAAACTGCGGCGCCCGCGCGCAGGGCGGCCGCTACTCCATCGCCGGTGGCCACTCGAGGATTGGTTGACTGCGAGAAGACTTGGCCAATACCACCGGTCGCCAACACCACGGCAGGAGCCAAGATGGCGCCCACTCCGTCGCGCTGGCCCTCACCCATCACGTGCAGGGTGACTCCTTGCGCGCATCCCCTGCCATCGAGCAGCAGGTCGAGCACTAGGGCTTGTTCAATGAGTTCGATACCGGGATCGTTCGCGACGGCCTCGACAAGGGTGCGCGAAATCTCTGCGCCGGTTGCGTCTCCGCCAGCATGGGCAATGCGGTCGCGAAGATGCCCGCCCTCGCGAGTGAGGGCGATCTCGCCACTGGCATCCCGGTCGAACTGAGCTCCGAGCGCCATCAAACGTCGCAGCGCATCAGGTCCTTGAGTGACGAGTACGTCGACTGCTTCGCGATCGCACAATCCAGCACCAGCGACGAGGGTGTCCTGCAAGTGATCGGCGGGTGAGTCTTCCGGGTCGAGTGCCGCTGCAATACCGCCTTGAGCCCACCGCGTGGATCCCTGATCGACGGTCGACTTGGTCACCAAGATCACGCTGCGACCGGCACGACGTGCATGCAACGCGGTCGTGAGGCCGGCCACACCCGAACCAACAATCACCACATCGGCGTCCTGGGTCCAGCCGGCCGGTGCAGCCGCGAGGCGAAGCGGTAGGCGCGGGGTCATCGTGCCTCAGAAATGGTCACGCGAACATTGTCGATCAGGCGCACTCCACCCACGACAGCGGCCACCAATGCGCGCGCTTCGCCCGCAGTCGGCGGCGCATCGAGTTGCGTCGAACGCACGGTGAGGTAATCAACCTCATCGACCAACGGCTGCACCGCCAGCCACTGCGCAGCGTCCACCGCGGCAACCTCCGCCGACACGCCGGAGTCAAGGGCGGCCCGCACACGCTCGAGCGACTGCGGCACCACACTCGCTGCCGCGCGATCGCGCGCGCTGAGTCGGCGGTTGCGACTCGACATCGCCAATCCGTCGGCTTCGCGCACGGTCGACACTCCCACAATGTGGGTGGGAATGAGGAGGTCGGTGACCATCCGACGAACGAGCGCGAGTTGCTGGTAGTCCTTCTCACCAAACATCGCGGCAGTGGGCGCGGTCACCATCAGCAAACGATTGACCACCGTCAGCATTCCGCGGAAGTGACCGGGCCGCGAGATTCCTTCAAGGGTCTCGCCGAGAACACCCGGATCGACCGTGATGAGGGGATCACCGTCGGGGTACATCTCGTCAACCGAGGGAGCAAACACCACGTCGACACCTTCGGAACGACACAGGGCCACGTCATCGTCGAGCGTTCTCGGGTATTTTGCCAGATCACTCGAATCGCTGAACTGCAATGGATTGACGAACACCGTCACCACGATGTCGGCGTCGCGCGGCCCTAGCCCGCGGTTTTCGAGCCAGGCACGACCGGCTCGCACCAGTTCAAGGTGCCCGTCATGGAGAGCACCCATCGTCATCACGACGACGCGTGGGCGTCGCGCTGTGGCGTGCTCACCATCAGTGGCACTCGTTCCAAGTCGGGAGCGCAGCCCCTCAAGTCGCTCGATCAATTCGGTCACTCGTCACCCCCCTGAGGTGGCGACACGTCACGGGGTCGCGCCAATACATCCAGCAGCGACTCGGCTTGCGAAGGCGTCAGTGTGGTCGCTGCGAGCGCGCGATCGGCGGTGAGTCGGGCCATGGCAACGTACGCGGCTTGCGCTTCGCGGCTCACCCGACCAATTTGCTCGACGTGGTGGGCCACTGTTCCGGCGTCTCCGCGCGCGACCGGACCGGTAAGTGCGCGATCACCCGCTGCCAGCGCATTGTCCAGTGACGCGTGCAACAGGGGTGACACCAGACGCGCGGGGTCATCAACCCCCGCGTGAGCTAACAAATCGAGGGTCTGAGCAACCAGAGTGATCAGGTGGTTGCTGCCATTCGCCAGCGCCGCGTGATACAGCCCGCGGTGCTCTTCCGCGACCCACACCGGATCGCCGCCCATCTCAACCACGAGCGCCTCGGCAACGGGCCGCAGGACATCCGGTGACGTCACTCCGAAGGGGCAGCCGTCGAGTCGGGCTAGGTCAACACTGGTGCCTGTGAACGTCATCACTGGATGCAGTGCCAGAGGAAGCGCGCCGCAGAGCGTGGCTGGCTCGAGGACGTCAGTTCCGTAGCGACCCGAGAGGTGCACCACGAACTGTCCACGCAGGAAGGTGGCCGTGGACGCAAGCCCCTCGACCAGCGCAGGCAGCACATCATCGGGCACCGCCAACACCACCAGATCGGCACTGCCCACAACGTCAGGCACAGCAACAACCGGAACTCCCGGAAGCATTGCCTCAGCACGCACCCGACTCAATTCGGAAACGGCAGATACGGCAACCACCACGTGGCCAGCACGACGAAGCGCGGCGCCAATGGCTGAGCCCGCGCGACCGACGCCGACTACTCCAACGCGTAGACGCGGCGGTGCTTCGACTGGCTCCTGCACGCTCGCCAGCGTAGTCCGAACCCAGAGCCCAACGAGACTCGTGGCACGATCGGCTCATGCGACTTGCGACAGCACCGACCGCGGAAGCTGCCGACATCGTGCTTGATCTTGACGCGGGGCACTGGGCGCGGCAGGGGCGAGTGGCCTTCGACATCGAGCTCACCGACGACGTCATTACGTCTGCTGATCTCATCGCCGGCTTCATGCACCGCGGCGCCGAGAAGCTATTCGAAGTGCGCGATTACCGGCAGGGCATGGCCCTCGCGAACCGACATGACTGGCTGGCCCCCGTGGGCGGCGAGATCCTTCTCGCTCGTGCCGCCGAGGAACTCCTGGGCATGCCGGTGCCACGCCAGGGCAGGCTGCTGCGCCTTCTGCTGCTCGAACTCAGCCGCGCCGCCGCAATGCTGGCCTTGCTCGGACCGGCCGCTGCCCCCTGTCAGATGCCTGCCGCCAACCTAGTGCGACCGCAGACGGCCGCCGCCCGTGAAGAGATTCTCGAGCTTCTGGAGCAACTCACCGGCGCACGCATGCACGTCACCTTCACCGTGGTGGGTGGAGTACGCGACGACGCGTCGGTCGAGTGGCTCACCAGCGTCATCGAGACGTGCGAGCGATTGCAGTCGGACGTCGCGTCGACGCTCGCTGAGGCGGTTACCTCCGACGCAGTCGCCGCCGTATGTGCCGGCCTCGGCGTGGTGCCACAGGCGACAGCGATGGGCCACGGTGCCTCGGGGGTTGTCGGCCGCGCCAGCGGAATCGCGGTCGATCTCCGTCACGACGACCCCGACTACGCCGAGCTGCAGCATCTTCTCCCAACTGGCGTGGCAAGTTCCGGCGACACGCAATCGCGACTCGAATGGATGGCCGCCGAACTCAGGTCGGCACTCGCACTGTCCGTCGAACTCGCCCAATGGGTCAGCCATGCCACTGATCGGGCCGTCAACCAGACGCTTCCCAAGGTGCTGCGGGTGCCCGTGGGTTCGACTCTGCAGTGGCTTGAGACACCGCTGGGTGCAGCCGGCGTGCTACTCGAATCGCGTGGCGATCGAGTTCCGTACCGCTATGCCCTGCGCACGCCCTCATTCGCACACGCACCGCTGCTGGCGGGCGCACTCGTGGGTCATCGCGTCTCTGACGCCCCGGCGATCGTCAGTTCGTTTCCGATCGTGGTCGGAGACCTCGACAAGTAATGAGCACAAACGCAACGGCCAACACGGCCGACGTTACGATCATTACCGGAAAGTCGAGCACGCTGGTCGTCCAGATTCCGGCGGTCGGTACCACGCTCGCTGAATAACCGACGATGAGAATTCCGAAGATGTTGTTAGCGATGTGTGCGCCGATCGCCAGTTCGATACGGCCGTCAAGAATGCTCGCCCACGCCCACCCCGCGCCGAGGAAGAACCACACCAGCCAGGCGTACGCCTGGGCACCCTGGGCCTCGGGGTTAGCCAAGTGGGGCAGCGCGAACACGATGCCGCTCACGCCAGACAGCACCGCGATGCGCACGAGGGGCTTAGCAGTTCGCCCCGGGCGATCAGTGGCCAGACTCGTCCACTGCACGACGTAGCCGCGAAACAGCAATTCCTCAGCGCTGGACTGCACCGGTATCAACAGCAGCACCACGATGGCGGCGGGAATGAACCGGTCAGCCTCAAACGTGGCCTGATAGGCACCTGGATGCAGCAGCGCGTCAGCGAGTGAACTCACAGCCAGGAGGCCGGCGTACACACCGGCGCCCACCAGAATGCGCCGAACGGAAACGCGCGGCCGACCCGTGACCACCGTGCGCGCGGACCGGCCCAGCACGAAACGAACGGTCAACAGGACACCGAGAAACAGCAGTGCAAAGGGAAAGAGGTCGATGACTAACCGCTGCCAATCAGCGGCACCAGAACCCTCAACGTTGCCGGTCAGCGCGGAGGCAATGAATGCCGCGAACAACGATCCGACGATAATCCAAGTAAAGAGGATGACCAGCAGGCCAAGCAGGTAATAGCCACCGTTACCGCGGCCATCGCGGCTGTGAGAAAGATACGACGATGCCGCCGAGTCGGGCGGCGACACACTCATCAGTCGGGGTGCCGCGTCAGGTAGTCGACAAATACCGCTCGGAAGAGTGGCTCGAGGTCGCCGGCCTCGTCGGTGAACGCTTCGCGAGCCGATTTCACGCTGTCGATGATCGACACGCTGGCGTCACCCAGCGAACCGCCCTCATCGGCCATCTCATCCATTGACTGCGTGTGCGCCATGAGGTCGAGGAAGAACTTCACATCCAGGCGCCGCTCCGCTTTGTGAAACGCGCGGTCACGAAGTTCGGGGTACGGAAGCTGGTCGAGGGACTCGTCGGTCATGGACCGACTCTAGCCGTGCACTGCATCGTCGTCGTCGAGGCCAACCCGGTCAGGCTCGTCAGGTAGTCGACACATGCGCTCAAGCCAGAGACCAACCGCGACCACCGCGACCGACGCGACAACGGCAACGGCAGCTGTCACCACTCGTTCGCGGCCAGCTTCCTGACCCCACCGCGAGGCGAAAGCCACCGCGATTCCGAAGTACACACCTCCCACAAGCGCCCCCGTGCGCGACGCGGCCATGGCGAGCGCCGCGGTTCGTGCCGCGATCAGGGGATCGAGGGGGCGAGAGTCGGGGTCATGGCGCAAGCGTGGCCGAACCATGAGAGCCCAGAAGAGTAAGGCGGCGGCCAGCAACCACAGAGCGACGGCGGTAGTCCACGGCACCGGCAGATAGCGGCCCGTCAGGATCTCCCACAGGTTCGAAAGCCCCCAGCCGGCGGCAGCGGCAAGCACAGCCAGAGATAGCAACAGCTTGGGGCTCGTTGGCGAAAGGTTCATCGTTGCTCGCCCCACGCGGCGTCGTCACTACGACGCACTCCTGCAAGGTCAACGGCCGGCAGCGCCGCGAGGCACTGCGCCACCGTTCCGTGCCCTGGAATCACTGCGAGCGCATCGATGTCGGCCCAGGGTGCGAGGACGAAAGCGCGCTCATGCGCTCGAGGATGCGGAATCACGATGCGGGGATCGTCGGACATCACCTCACCGAGCGCCAACACATCAATGTCGAGAGTTCGAGGACCCCAGCGAACCTCACGAGTGCGACCGTGTTCGAGTTCGAGGGCCAACACACAGTCGATGAGTTCGTCAGGTGACAGTTGCGTGTCTGCAACCACCACCACATTGAGGAAGTCCGGTTGATCAACACCGCCCACCGGCTTAGTCACGTAGACCGCCGAGACCTGCACGTTGGCGAACCCGTCGGTTGCAGCAATCGCCTCAACCGCGGCACGAAGAGTGCCGAGCGCGTCGCCGATGTTGGCACCGAGCCCGAGAGCAACGCGACCCGTCATTCGACCTGCCCTGCACGATCGCGCACCACGGTGACGGTGACGTCGGAAAACGCCACGGTGATCGGCGCCGAAGGCTTGTGAACCGTGACGGTGACCCGCTCGACACGCGAATCGATGAGGCACACGTCGGCGATACGTGAGGCGAGGGTTTCGATGAGATTCACCGGTTCGCCCGTCACGAGTTCATGCACCGCAACCGCGATAGTGCCGTAGTCGACAGTGTCACTGAGATCGTCGGAAGCGGCAGCAGCGGTCATATCAACGTCGAGCACCACATCGACAGTGAACTCTTGTCCGTCACGGCGTTCATGGTCAAAAACCCCGTGGTAACCAACGGCACGCAGGCCCGACAGCGCAATGCGATCAGTCACTCGACACCGACTCTCCTGCAGCACGCTCTCCTGCAGCACGCCACGCGGCCCCCACGCGCACCGCGTCGGCACTGCCTCGCACGTCATGTACTCGCACGCCCCATACTCCCTTGCTGGCCGCAATTGCTGACACGGCGTGGGTAGCGTTATCGCGCTCAATGACGTCGCGCGCCGCTCCGGTGCTATCGGCAAGCAGCGCACCAAGGAAGCGTTTGCGCGATGCCCCAATTAACAGCGGCAGTCCCAAGGAGTCGAGCGCATCACAGTGGGCAAGCAGCGGCCAGTTGTGCCTGACTTGCTTGGCGAAACCCAGC
>CAIYMF010000154.1 GCA_903927265.1 uncultured bacterium
AAGACGATCACCGTGTCTGGCAACACAACGATCGGCTCCTCCACGCACACCGTCGCCTTCGTCACCACCGCGAACACGTCCGTCACCCTCCCCACCACCGGCACCCTGACATCGAAGTTCGGCGTCGACGTCGGCAACGGCGCCCTCACCTCCATCACCGTCACCCACGGCCTCGGGACGAAGGACGTCACCGTCTCCGTATGGGACAACACGACCCCGTTCGCTGAGGTCGAGTGCGACGTCCAGCACACCACCACCACCACGGTCACGCTGCTGTTCGCTGTCGCCCCCACCACGAACCAGTACCGCTGCACTGTGGTTGGGTAGCGCATGGCCCGTTTGTTCACCACCGGGATTATCACCCCAGCCGGTGTGGCGGCAGCGGCGCCGTTCCGCATCCCGCATGGGGCGGCGCCTACGTCCCCGGCTGATGGCGACATGTGGACGACAACAGCGGGCCTGTACGCCCGAGTCAACGGCGCGACGGTCGGGCCGTTCAGTGCGGGCTCGGGCGGCGGACCGACCCTGTCCGACACTCCCCCCTCATCACCCACGACCGGGCAACTCTGGTATGAGACAGACACCGGCACCCTGTTCGTCTACTACGACTCGTTCTGGGTCGAGGTCGGTGGGGTCGCCGGTGCGTTCTGGGTCATCACCTCCGACACGGCCCCCGGTACTCCCGTCACCGGACAGATGTGGTTCAAGTCCGATACGGCACAGATGTTCGTCTACTACGACTCTTTTTGGGTCGAGGTCGGTGTCAGTTCCGGGGTAGGAGCATTGGACGCTGCCGTCGTCCACAACACGGGCAACGAGACGATCGACGGGATCAAGACATTCCTCAAAACCCCGACCGCCAGCGCATCCACCGCTGGCAGCGTCGGGTTCCGCGGCAGAAACACCAATACCGGCGGCTGGGCAGAGGTAGCCGCCGATGCTGGCACCGGCAGCATCTCCCTGTATGCCACGAACTCCGCTACGGGCCTCACCCTCATCGGCGGCTACTCCATGCCGAACTCGTCTGTTGCTGTCATCGGCAGCCTCGGGATGGACGTCGGGACGGACGGGATCAACGACCTGCACCTCATCTCGAACGGCACCACGCGGGTCACTGTCGACTCTGGCGGTGTCGTCACGCTCGCCTCATCGTCCTACCTCGTCCTACCGGCAGCGACAACAGCGATCCCATCGCTCCGCATCCCGCATGGTGCCGCACCAACCGCACCCACCAACGGCGACGTGTGGACCACGACCTCCGGCCTGTACGCCCGGGTGAACGGCGCGACGGTCGGGCCGTTCAGTGCGGCTGGCATGTCCAACCCGCTTACCACTAACGGCGACACGATCTACGGCGTCGGCACCACTCCGACCCGCCTCCCGATTGGAACGGCCGGGCAGGCCCTCGTCACGAACGCCGGAGCAACCGCACCGGCATGGACGACCCTGACGTTGGAGAACCTCCCCGGTGCGTGGGTCAAGAGGTCATGCCGTGCCGCGACGACAGCGAACGTCACCGTCGCCTCGGCTGCCCCCAGCACGTTGGACGGTGTGACGCTCGCAGCGAATGACCGGATCCTCGTCAAGGATCAGACGGCACAAGCGCAGAACGGCATCTACATCGTCCAGACCCTCGGCACCGGCGCGAACGGTGTGTGGGTTCGTGCTGCCGATGCGGACGCCATTGGGGAGATCGCCTCTGCATCGGTCGCTGTCGATGAGGGGACTCTCTATGGCGGGATAGCGTTCGACAACGATAACAAGGCCACCGACACCCTCGGTACGACAGCCATCGTCTGGAACCGGCATGTGGACGCGGGCTACTCCATGAACATCGGCACGACCGCTGTCCCCGTCGGCCGGGCGGCAGCGGCGCTCCCTTTAGCCGATGTCAGCCTCACCCTGAGCACGGGCTCGTCAAGCCTCACCCCGTTGAAGTTCGTTGCCGGTCCCGTACTCACCACGGCTACGCAAGGCGCTGTCGAGTTCGACGGGAACACGGCATTCATCACAGGAGACGCGACGAACGGCTCGGGACGCATGATCGTCCCCGCCCGGCAGAAGTATTACCTGCCTGCTGCCGCTGCCACGATCGCCGCAGGAACCGACTTCTTCCCCTCCGGCCGCCCGGCGATGCTGTCCGGTCACCTGTACCACTTCAAGTTCTGGCTGCATTACACCAAGGTCACCGCAGGAACTGTGACGTGGCAGTTGAAGAACTCCGCGGCCGTCAACTTCACGATCATGTCAGCGACTGCCTTCACCGTCCCTGCCAGTGCTGTCCTCGCCGCTACCGGCAACATCGCGAACGTCGCCCTCGCCCTCACCGCCGGTGCCCCCACTCCCGCCGCGACTGCGACATGGCCTGCGACCGCGATTCTGACGGCAGCCGTCCACACCACCCTCATCGAGGGGTACTGCGTTCCTTCCGCGAATACGCGCCTGTCGGTCACCCCATCGGCGTATAGTGCGGGAACGCTCACGACGGTCCTGAGTTCCAACTACGTCATCACGGATCTCGGTGTGGCAGGCACCAACTACGGGAACTTCGGCTAGGAGCGGGCATGGCGATTGACTTCCCGAACAGCCCAACTAACGGGCAGGTGTTCACCGTCGGATCTCGGACGTGGACGTACTCGACGACGACAGGCGTATGGACACAGTCGTCTGGCCCGATCGTCAATGCCGGATCTGCCACTATCGCAGGACCTTTGCAGGTCTCGCGTGAAGGGGCGTTCCCAGCCCCAACAATGGAGCCGCTGGCCGGGATAGAGGTTCTGGGTAGCGGAACCCAGATCGCTGTAGTCACGGCTAATATCACCGGCAGTACGGGAAACTTCACTGGCCTGAACGTCACCGCTGTTACGTCGGGAACTATCGCTATCGGTATGCTGGTCACCGATGCGTCGGACTCCCAGTACTACCCGGCCGATGCCCGCATATCTGCCTTTGGCACAGGCACCGGTGGGATCGGAACGTACACGGTTTCCCACTCTGCCATTTCTAACATCTCGGCTGTAACCATCGTCCTCTACAACACCAGCGCTTCACCTGCGATCCGCTTGCGGAACACAAATACGGCCACTAGTAGCGCAGCACCATTGGGAAGTATCCAGTTTTCCTCGGATGATGCGTCAACCCTCGCGAGCGGGACACGCGCTTCACTGAACGTCAGAACCACTGGAACTACGGGCGCAGCGGACTTCCAGATTGACCTCGCTCCAGCAGGCGCAGTTACGCGCCCTGTGATGCGGATTGACAGCGCCGGGAACCTCTTTTTCCCGCAAGACCTTTCTAACGGATTCCCAGTAAACGGGTCTACAACTACTACGGGGCAGTCTCTCACTGGTACAGGGTGGGCTATCGGGAATGGGACTATCCAGTCGTTCTTCGCCAACTTCGGAAAGCAGTTTATTCAGAAGACTATTCTCACTTTCGGGACTACTTCGACATTCGGAACAGGTGAGCCGTCACTTGCGTTGTGGTTTGCAGGTTGCGCTGTTTCCCCACGCAACCATGTAGAGAGCCAGATCCAGTACGTTGATTCCTCAGCAGCAGCAACGTACTTGGGAACGGCTGTCGCGACGACCTCAACATCTGGATCTTCATGTTCCCTGACATTTCGGTCTATAGGGTCTAGCGGATTGTCCACAGCCATGTCCTCTACGGCCCCATTCACATGGGCTTCTGGTGACATCATTCGTGCTACATGGAGATGGGAAACGCCGTGAGCGACATAGGATGTAGGGCGTAATGGCGATCGACTTCCCAAACACTCCCACGTCGGGCGACGTGTACACCGTCGGCGATCGGTCATGGAAGTACGACGGTGTGGCATGGAAGGCCACCACATCTCCCGGATCGAACTACCTCCCCCTAACCGGCGGCACGATTACGGGCACGCTTGCGGCCGGGGCTACGACGATTACGGGCACGCTTGCGGCCGGGGCTACGACGATTACGGGCACGCTTGTCGCGTCAGATGCTACTGGCGATGTGACGACCCAGCCTAGCGGCGGCATAGAGATCCGCAGCACCACCTACAACAGGAACTTGGCTGCCACACAGTATTCGACAACGGCTGGGCCAATCTTGAGGCTGGCCCGATCTACGTCGGCAACACTCGGAGCCAACGCCGCAGTCGTTAGCGGCGATGATCTCGGGATCATCCGGCTCAACGGAAACGACGGAACTGCGTTCTTCAGCGGTTCGGAGATAGCCGCCTCGGCAGCAGAGACATGGACGAGTACCGCACGCGGGGCGACCGTGCGAATCAAGAATATACGTCTTGGGGAGAATGTCCTAGACACGCGGATAGGAGTAACGGGCAACGGCGGGACACAGTTCGCCGGTTGGACTGACGCGCTAGCCGACATCCGAGTCGACCAGCCCAACGTGTCTATCAGAGGGTTCTCTCAGAGCCAGACAAGCAGCGGGATCATCATCACCACGGCCGATATCTCTGGCACGACGTTGAATGTGACGGCAGTTACCGGTACGCCGATCAAGGTAGGGCAGCGGGTACTCAACTCATCAAACCTGCCAGCCGAGAATACGGCAGGGGTGTTCATCGTTGCGCTTCTCACCGGCACAGGGGGGACAGGAACCTACCAACTGTCAACTTCGTTCGGGACGGTGACTAGCCGCACGTTCTACCTCTGCCACCCAACTATCATCCCGTCCTTGCGGTTCTACAACACGACACTCAGCACTATTGCGGGTGACCAGTTGGGTTCATTGGAGTGGTGGGGTTCTGACACTAACGGGAATGGCACTCGCGCTTTCATCTCGGCCAGTACCACAGACACGCTCGGAAGTACGGCTCTGTCTTTCGGAGCAGGTGTGGCCGCCGTTGGCGGTTCGCTGGAAAAGATGCGCCTTGATGGCGCTGGCCTACTGTCGGGCACGGGTACGTCGCTCGGTGGGTGGACGGCGTACACGCCGACGCTGGGTGGTACGGGCTGGGCGCTGGGTAACGGCTCAGTGACTAACAGCGCCTACTGTCAGATCGGAAAGATCGTGTTCTTCCGCATGAGTGCGGTGTTCGGCTCGACAAGCACTTACGGCACCGTCCAACCCACGTTTACCGTACCTGTCGCTGAGAGGACGGCCATCGGCCTCATCGACGGCTCGCTCTCTGGCTGGGCGGTTGATGCGAGTGCCTCCGCGAAGTACCCTATTCAGGCGCTTGTCGCTGTCGGTACTGGCCTTATTCAGGTGAGTACGGGCGCTCAACCCACAGCGTCGGTCACCTCCACGGTGCCCTTCACTTGGACCACCAGCGATTCGGTCAACATATCTGGCTTCTACGAGGCGGCGTAATGAATGACACATGGAACTACCTATCCGACATGGACCCCGCAGAGGGCATCCCTGACGAGTGGGTGTGGGAGCGGCTCCGTAACCGGCGCAACGCACTCGTCACCGACTGCGACTGGCGCATGGTCGCCGACTCGCCATTCGACACTGTTGCATGGCGGGAATACCGGCAGGCGCTCCGCGACCTACCCGAGAACACGGTCGATCCCCGTCAGGCCGTGTGGCCCGTCAGCCCGTAGCGTCAGCGGTCCTCACAATCGTCTCGGATGACACCGCCAATGTGTTCAAGGATCAAGGCCATCTCCTCGACACCGGCCCAGTCATCCCGGGCAAGGCAGCGTTCCATGACCCGGACCGCGCCGCGTGCTTCCTTCGCGTGGGCGCGGATCTGCGTCTTGGTCATCACGGCCGGGTCTCCTTCGTCCGGGCGGCCTCGACCCGGGTCAGGATGTCGAGTAGCCGCATCTGGATGATGTCGCAGTCGCGGGCCTTGCCCTTGCCCTGTCCGCCTTTCGCTGTGGCGAGGACACGGAGCAGGTCGACGTCGGCCGGGCTGATGGTGGGCATGTCGCTCCTCAGTGGGTGTGGGTCTGGTAGGCGGGCTTCCCCGACCATGGGCTGGCGATGGCGTAGGAGTTGATCGACACGAACTCCTCGTTCCGCCATGTGCGGATCTTGCGCCGCATCGGCTTCCCGACGGTGTCCCCGGGGACGACCTCCTCGGCGAGGTAGCGGGCATGGTCAATGACCGTCACGTTGCGGACGCGCTGGATGGTCACCGTGGCCGCGGTGCGGGCGGTGACGGTGTAGAAGTCGATGTTGGTCTGGTCGTAGCCCCATTCGGACTTCAGGATGGTGCCGGGCTGGATGGTCATTTGATCTCCTCGACGGTGAAGGCGGTGGCGAAGCGGGTGGCGTAGCCGGTGGCTCCGGCCTCGGTGGCCCATTGGCGGGCTTGGCCGGTACATCAGAAGGCCTCCACCCCGGAGGCGACGATCGCGGCCCGGTAGGCGTCACGCTTGGCCTCCCAGTTGGTCATGCGCTCGATCGCTTGGTCGATCTGCTTGCTGCTGCCGGTGCCGGGGTTGACGATCCAGTAGCGGGACTGCTTGTACCAGCGGGTGGCCTTCGCGTCGGCCTCCCCGTACTGCTTGCGGATCCGCTGGATCTTCTCGATCGCCTTCCATGTAGCGGCGGTGACGGTGGGTCCGGCGTAGGTCTTTCCGGCGACGGTGACGTTGGTGTAGATGAATGCGCCGCTGGGGGTC
>CAIYMF010000155.1 GCA_903927265.1 uncultured bacterium
CTGAAACCGCGATGCAGGGCGATGCAGGTTCGATGCTCTCGCTGGTGCTCGCGCTGCCGTTGCTGATGGGCGCGTTCGTCTTTGTGGTGTGGGCACGATCGAGGTGGGGCGGCTGGCAGGCGTGGCTAGTGGGCGCGCCGCTGATTCTGGCTGGCCTGTGGATCGTCAGTCAGGCCACGGTTCAGTTGCTTCCGAACCTGCTCTGAGCAGACTCGTCAACGTAACTAGCCCGCCTGTGTTCATCAGGCGTTCAGATTGACTCCCTCTGCGCTTTCACTAGAGCCGAAACGCTCAGCGTGCACGCTCCTCCTCTCGAAGGGATTCACCCATGCAGATCAAGAAGCTCGCGGTGGTCGCCGGAACAGTGGGTGCCCTCGCACTCACCCTGCTCACGGCGGCTCCGGCTTCTGCCGACTACGCGCCAGGACCGGATGACGTCGTTGGTGTGGGCTCGGACACCGTCCAGTACGCCATTGACTTCCTTGCCGACGGTGACTACACCGGTTCCACCGGTTACAACCTCGGCCAGCGCAACCGCATCATCAACTTCGACGCTACCCCCGACGCCAATGCGCGCCTTGCCTACGGCTCGGGTGGTCTCAACGGCGCAAACGCTGCGGCAAGTGTGTGCACCCCCGGAACGGGTGGCACTGCAGGCACTGGAAACCAGACGACGACTCACACGGGTGACCGTCCTTGCGGTCTGAACCCGACGATCGTGCTGCGCGCCGGACTTAAGCCGGTGCAGCGCCCCAACGGTTCGGGTGCCGGTTACAACGCGCTCAAGGCCGACGATGTTGCCTCGACGCACAACATCGACTTCGCACGTGCTTCGTCGGCACGTGGTTCGAACGTTCTGTACGACAGCGTCAAGGTTGGTACTGACGGTCTGGCGATGCTCTCGGCCACCACCACCAATGCTGTCGCACTCTCGACAACCCAACTCAAGTCAATCTACGAGTGCACCGCCACCACGTGGAACGATGCCGGCATTGGCGGTTCGTCAAGTGCCACCATCGTTCCGATCCTGCCCCAGGTGGGTTCGGGCACGCGCAGCTCGTTCATCAGCAACATCGGTTCGAGCGAGGGTGCGATTACCACTGGTGGTTGCGCAGTCAACGCTGAGGAAAATGACCCCACGGCTGTTGCGGGCAACCCGAACGCCATCGAGCCGATGTCGTCAGGTCGTCTGTTGATGTACCAAGGCAAGTTCGCCGACGGTACCGCGACCGGTCAGAACGGCTACTTCACTGACCCCTCGTGTGCCTACGCGGTCACGACACCGACCGCCTGCACCACGGGCAAGGTGCTCGCACCGGATGTCAAGTACTGGACCACCGGTACACCGTCAAGCGGTTCGCTGTACAACGTGTCGCGGACGCTCTATGTGTACTTCCGCCACGCTGACATCAACAGCACCAAGGCATTCCAGCCCGGTAGCACGCGCAACTGGCTGCGTACGCTCTTCTACAACCCCTGCAGCGGAACGGACCTCGCTGGCGCCACGATCAGCGTGGGTGCGGGTAACTGCACCGGCGGTGGCACCTACGGCCCCGGTGGTGCGCCGTATCTGAAGAACAACGGCGCCCTTCTCAGTGCCGCGGGTATCGACACCTCTGACAGCGCGATCTTTGGCGCCTTCACGGCCTCTGGCCCGTGATCGTCTAACACCCTGCAATTCAGCACGGACATGGGTGTGGGGGCGGCTGCACACCGCCCCCACACCCGGGTAATCCCCCCAGTCAACTCAACTCTCCTGAAGAGGATTCCATGAACCGTATCGTGACCTCCGCGGTCGCAGGCGCCTCGGCGCTGGCCATCGTGGCGATGGGAGTCGCTGGAGCCAGCGGCGCCTCGGCCTACACAGGCACCCCACCCTGGGCGGCTGGCGACGCCGGCTCCAAGGGTTCCATCAACTTCTTCGACGCGAACGGCAACGTGATCACCGGCGGTGCCAACATCAACACCCTCGCGTCGTACCTCAACGTGAGCAGCGCTGGCCGTGCCGGCGCCACCAAGGCGACGCTCCTCGTCGCAGCTCCTGACCCGACTAACGCCATTCCGTCGACCTGGGCCTTCACCTCGGCCCAGTCGAACTACACATGGAGCCCCACCCCGGGTAGCATCCCCACTCCGGTGTCCACGTCCGGCAACCCGTTCATCGCGCTCAACTCGGCGGGTCAGGCAATTGCTGACGCGGCCAGTGGTGTCACGTTGTACTCGGGTGCCAATGCCTCCTACCTGAACGTTCTTGAACTGCGTGTTCAG
>CAIYMF010000156.1 GCA_903927265.1 uncultured bacterium
GGCGGCGGTCAGCAGGTGCGGCCGAGGAGGGCAGCCAGGAACGAACACATCAACCGGCAGGTGCTCGCCAATTCCGGGAATCACCGCGTAGGAATCCCAGTACGGGCCACCGCTCGTTGCACACGCTCCGAAAGCAATCACGTGGCGAGGCTCGGGTAGAGCCTCGTACCGAGCGAGCACGGTTGGAAGAGCTGCGCGCGACACCGTGCCAGCCACCACGAGCACGTGAGCGTCGACGTCGAGGTCGGCTTCAGCGAATTCGGGTAGGTCGACGGCCAATTCGGCGGCGCAGCAGGCCAGCGCCATCTCGTCGACGGCGTACCGTCGACCTCCCCCTGACCACACTCGAAGCGCCATTCGCTCATCCTGCCGCCTCCGCCGGGTCCCTACGCCACGCAGGGCCCGAATGGAGGCCAAATGGCACCGCTGTGACGGATGCCACGACGCGCCGCTCCGGCCGCCACGCATCAGGGTTCCGGGCGTAGACTCAACTTCCTTCACCGTCGGCGGAAGGACCACAGCAGTGTCCAAGGAGCTCGTCCAACTCGATCAGGTCATCATCCGATTCGCTGGCGACTCCGGCGACGGCATGCAATTGACCGGCGACCGATTCACCTCAACCACGGCGGCCTTCGGTAACGACCTGTCGACCCTGCCTGATTTCCCCGCTGAGATTCGCGCACCAGCCGGAACCTTGGCCGGGGTCAGCGCCTTCCAGTTGCACTTCGCCGACCACGACATCATGACGCCCGGCGACTCAGCCCACGTGTTGGTGGCGATGAACCCCGCGGCCCTGAAGGCGAACCTCAAGGACGTGCGTCGCGGCGGCGACATCATTGCCAACACCGACGAGTTCACCAAGCGCAATCTCGAGAAGGTCGGCTACCACGCCAGCCCGCTCGACGACGGCTCGCTCGATTCGTACAAGGTGCATCCCATCGCGCTCACCTCGCTGACGGTCGAAGCACTCAAGGACTTCGACCTGGGCAAGAAGGAGGCCGAGCGCGCCAAGAACATGTTCGCGTTGGGCTTGCTGTCGTGGCTGTACCACCGCCCTTCCGACGGCACCATCGAGTGGCTCACCGGCAAGTTCGGCAAGAAGCCCGAAATTCTGCGTGCCAACATTGCCGCTTTTGAAGCGGGTTGGTCGTACGGCGAAACCACCGAGGAATTCTCAGTGCAGTACGAGGTGCGTCCGGCTGCTCAGCCCCCCGGTACCTACCGCAACATCAGCGGCAACTTGGCGCTTGCCTACGGCCTCATTGCCGCGGGACAGTGCGCACAGTTGCCTGTGTATCTCGGCTCGTATCCGATCACCCCGGCCTCCGACATCCTGCACGAACTGAGCAAACACAAGAGGTTCGGAGTCACCACGTTCCAGGCCGAGGATGAAATCGCCGGGGTCAGCGCTGCCATTGGGGCTGCCTACGGCGGCGCCTTGGCCGTCACCACGACGTCGGGCCCCGGTCTGGCACTGAAGTCTGAGGCGATCGGTCTTGCCGTATCGCTGGAACTGCCGTTGATCATCGTCGACGTGCAGCGCGGCGGACCGTCGACCGGCCTGCCCACCAAGACCGAGCAGAGCGACTTGCTGCAAGCCATGTTCGGCCGCAACGGTGAGGCTCCGGTTCCGATCGTGGCGCCGCGTTCACCCAGTGACTGCTTCGACTCGGCCATCGAAGCGGCCCGCATCGCCACCACCTACCGCACGCCGGTATTCATTCTCAGCGATGGCTACCTGGCGAACGGCTCTGAGCCGTGGCTCGTACCCGACGCCGACGAGCTGCCCGAATTCCCTGTCACGTTTGCGACGGAACTGAACCACACCGACGCTGACGGCAAGCAGGAGTACTGGCCCTACAAGCGCGACCCGCACACATTGGCGCGTCCCTGGGCAGTTCCAGGAACCCCCGGACTCGAGCACCGCATCGGTGGGCTTGAGAAGGCTGATGGCAGCGGACACATCGCGTACGACGCTGCCAACCACGACCTCATGGTGCGCTCACGGGCTGCGAAGGTGGCAGGCATCGACATTCCGCTGCTTGACGTTGACGATCCCGATGCTGACGCAACGCTGCTCATGCTCGGCTGGGGATCGACCTACGGACCGATCGGTGTGGCGTGTAAGCACGCGCGTCGAGCCGGCCTTAAGGTGGCGCAGGCTCACCTGCGGTACCTCAACCCCTTCCCGGCCAACACTGGCGAAGTACTCAAGCGCTACCAGCACGTGATCGTGCCCGAGATGAACCTCGGACAACTCGCAATGCTGTTGCGTGCCAAGTACCTTGTTGATGTCATCAGCTTCACGCAGGTACGCGGTATGCCCTTCAAATCCGATGAATTGCTCCAAGCAATCGAAGACGTCCTCGCGAACGGAGCAGACAAGTGAGCACCGACTCCATCCCGGCCTTGTCACTGGTGCCCAAGACCGAGGGCAAACAGAGCGCCAAAGACTTCAAAACCGATCAGGAAGTCCGCTGGTGTCCTGGCTGCGGTGACTACGCAATCCTCGCCGCGGTGCAAGGCTTCTTGCCCGAGTTGGGTCTGGCACGCGAGAACATCGTGTTCATTTCCGGAATTGGCTGCTCATCGCGATTCCCGTACTACATGAACACCTATGGCATGCACTCAATTCACGGTCGCGCGCCGGCCGTCGCATCGGGTCTTGCCATGTCACGCCCCGACCTGTCGGTGTGGGTCATCACAGGTGACGGAGATGCACTGTCGATCGGTGGCAACCACCTCATCCACGCGCTGCGTCGCAACGTCAACATCAAGATCCTGCTGTTCAACAACCGCATCTACGGCCTCACCAAGGGCCAGTACTCCCCCACCTCCGAGGTCGGCAAAATCACGAAGTCAACTCCGATGGGGTCACTTGACTACCCGTTCAACCCGGTGTCGGTCGCACTCGGTGCCGAGGCCACGTTTGTGGCCCGCACGGTCGACTCCGATCGCAAGCACCTCACCGAGGTACTACGAGCGGCAGCCGAGCACGAGGGCACCGCACTCGTTGAGATCTACCAGAACTGCAACATCTTCAACGATGGTGCCTGGGAGCCGCTCAAGGACAGTGACGTGCGCGACGACGTGACGATCCGACTCGCGCACGGGCAGCCGATTCGCTTTGGCGCCAATGGCGAAAAGGGCGTGGCCCGCATGCCCGACGGAACCGTGCAGGTGGTGACGGTCGAAGAAGTAGGCGCACAGAACCTGCTCATTCACGACGCGCACGCACACGACCCGGGTGTGGCATTCGCCCTATCGCGGTTGTCTGACCCGGTGTCTCTTCAGGACACTCCCATCGGCATCTTCCGCGATGTTCCCCGCGCCTCGTACGACCGCCTGCTGCGCGAGCAGTTGGCGGAGGCACGCGAAACGCAGGGGGTCGGCGACTTGGGCGCCCTCCTGCGCGGAAACGACACGTGGACGGTGTGATCATCCGCTGGTGGCTCGTCTAACGTGGCGCGGCGCACCCGCAGCGCTTACGGCACGGGCCTTCTGCTTGCTTGCACGGCGTACCTCATGTGGGGTCTTTTCCCCATCTACTTCTACCTGCTCAAACCGGCGCAGGCCCTTGAGGTTCTGGGCCACCGCATGGTGTGGACGCTGTTGTTCCTCGTTTTTCTCGTATCGCTACGACACCTCTGGAAGTCGTTGCGCGCGTACATTCGGCAACCGCGAGTATTGGGGCTACTGGCGGCGGCGGCGATCGCGATCAGCCTCAACTGGGGCCTCTACATCTGGGCGGTCGACGAGGGTCACGTCGTCGAAGCCTCACTTGGCTACTTCATCAATCCACTCGTTGCAGTGCTCATCGGAGTCGGTTTGCTGGGAGAGCATCTGCGACGCCTTCAGTGGGCCGCTGTGGCATTGGGCGGCCTGTCGGTAGCGGTACTGACCTTCGCCTACGGTCGGCCACCGTGGATAGCGCTTGGACTGGCAGTGACCTTCGCAACGTATGGCTATCTCAAGAAACTCGCCAACGTGGGCGCGGTCGAGTCGCTCACGATTGAGACGACCTACCTATTTCCGTTCGCGTTGCTGTACTTGATTGTTCTCGAGGCCTCGGGAAATGCCGCATTCGGACACGTGTCAGCAGGCAACACTGCCCTGCTCGCGCTGGCTGGCATCGTCACGGCACTGCCACTGCTCGCGTATGGCGGGGCAGTGATTCGCGCTCCGTTGTCGACGATTGGGCTGCTGCAATACATCACTCCCGTGATGCAATTCATCCTCGGCCTGACGTTTTTCCACGAGGCGATGACCACCGGCAGATGGATTGGTTTCGCCATCGTCTGGGGTGCTGTCGTACTTCTCTCAATCGATGCGATTCGCACGGCACGCGATCCGAACTGGACCGGCGGGATTCGACACGGCAATCCTGCCGCGGCAGCGGCCGCCGACTAAGCCGCCCCACCCCCCCGACACTCGCGCGATTCCTACGCTCAAACACCTCAAACCCCAGGAAAAACCTGCACCAACGTAGGAATCGCGAAGGAAAAGAAGGAGGTTAGACCGAGCGGCTGACCACTGCGTCGCACAGGGTTTCAAACGCCTCGCGCACGCGTGACTCCGGAAGCACCTGCACAGACGCCCGAGCCTCGTTCGCCCAGCGCTGTGCCTCCGCCCGTGCCTGCTCCATTGCCGGGTGTGCGCGTAGTAGCGCGAGCGCTTCGGCGTGGTCGGCGTCATCGGTGATGGGGCCTGAGAGCAACTCCTGCAACCGCGCATCGGCAGGATCGGTCGATGCCAACGCCATCAGCACCGGCAGCGTGCGAATACCTTCGCGCAGGTCCGTGCCGGCCGTCTTGCCCGACACCTCGGAGTCAGAAGCGATGTCGAGCAGATCGTCAGCGAGTTGGAAGGCAACACCAATGCGCTCACCGAAGGTTGCCATCACCTCGATCGACTCCGCATCGGCACCACTGGTCATGGCGCCGTACCGACCCGAGGTCGCGATGAGTGATCCGGTCTTGTCGGCCAGCACCTGCAGGTGATGCGTAATCGGATCCTCACCTTCCTGAGGTCCGACCGTTTCGCGAATCTGACCGGTGCAGAGGCGCTCAAACGTGTACGCCTGAATGCGCACCGCCTCGGCTCCAAGATCGGCAAGCAGACCCGATGACTTCGCGAAAAGGAAGTCGCCGGTGAGAATCGCTATCGTGTTATCCCACCGATGGTTTGCCGACTCAGTGCCTCGTCGTCGAGGAGCTTCGTCCATCACGTCGTCGTGGTAAAGAGTGGCCAGATGCGTGAGCTCGACAGCAACGGCGGCATCAATGACCGCGGGATCAGTCGGATCACCGAGGTGCGCGGCCAACAGCACCAGCAACGGTCGGAATCTCTTGCCGCCGGCATCAACGAGGTGACGCGACGCTTCGGTCACGAAGGCGTAGTCACTCTTCACGACCTCACGCAGACGCTGTTCAACCGACACCATGCCGGCCTCAAGACCTGCCGCCAACGCGGGGTCGAGGCCGGATACTCCGAAGCCGAGGGCCGCGGTCACGCCACCACTCTCCTATCGGAGGAAGATGCCCGCCTGCTGGGCGAGGTTAAGCAGTGGCTGCGGTAGAACGCCGAGCAGCACGGTGACGGCGACTCCGATGGCCAGTGCCAGTGCGGTGAAGGCACTGGGAAGTACAACCCGCGGACCCTCTTCGGCTGGCTCGGCGAAGAACATCAGCACGATGATGCGTGCGTAGAAGAACGCCGAGATGACGCTGGCGAACACGGCGACAATCACCACCGGCGTTGCACCCCCAGCGATTGCGGCAGAGAAGACCGCGAACTTACTGGTGAATCCACTGGTGAGCGGAATTCCCGCGAAGGCCAAGAGGAACAGCGTGAAGATACCTGCAACGACGGGCGACCTCTTTCCAAGTCCTGCCCATTGCGAGAGGTGTGTAGCCTCACCTGACGAGTCGCGCACCAGTGACACCACAGCGAACGCGCCGAGAGTGGCGAACCCATACGCCGCGAGGTAGAACATGGTGCTGGCGATTCCGGCTTCACTCACGGCGATCACGCCGAGCAGGATGAAACCTGCGTGAGCGATCGATGAATAAGCGAGCATGCGCTTGATGTCGGTCTGCGCGATGGCCACGATGACACCCACCAGCATCGTGATGATGGCGATGATCCAGAGCATCGGTTGCCAGTCCCAGCGCACCCCGCCGAGAGCGACGTACATGACGCGCAGCAACGCACCGAAGGCCGCCACTTTGACGCACGTGGCCATGAACGCGGTGATAGGAGTCGGTGCACCCTGATACACATCAGGGGTCCACTGGTGGAACGGCACCGCAGCGACCTTGAACAGCAGGCCTACTGCGAGCAGCGCCACACCGAGCATGACAAGTCCGTTGTCACCCGCGTTGCCGCTGAGTGCATCAGCGATACCGCCGAGTGAGAAGGTGCCTGCGAATCCGTAGAGCATCGCCGTTCCGAACAGGAAAAACGCCGACGAGAAAGCACCGAGCAGGAAATACTTCAACGACGCTTCCTGCGACAGCAGGCGACGGCGACGCGCAAGCCCCGCAAGCAAGTACAGCGGCAGTGACAGCACCTCGAGTGCGACAAACATCGTCAACAGATCGTTGGAGGCTGGGAACAGCAGCATGCCGCCGACGCAGAACAAGAACAGCGGCCAGACTTCGGTTTGCGACCAGCCGGCCGCAGTGAGTTCACGCTCTTCGCGCCCACCCGGAAGTGCAGAAGCACGCGGTGCGAAGGCATCGCCTGCGGGGTCGATACTCCGTTCAGCGATCAGTAGTGCGCCCACAATGGCGAGCAACAACACGGTGCCTTGCATGAACAGTGCGGGACCATCGACAGCGACGGATGCCTGCGCAGTAAGCGTGCGCGTTCCAGCCAGTCCTACAAGAGCAGCCACGGCTGCGATGAGTGAGGCGAAGACGAGCACCAACTGCACTCGCCGACGGCCCTCACGTCGCACGAACGCTTCGACGAGCACGCTGATCAACGCTGCACCGAACACGATTTCCAGCGGCGCGATCTGACCCAAATCCATGTTGGGAGTCGGAATTGGCACGAGTGCGATGAGCCCGTTCACTTCGACCCTCCCTCAATGGCCACCGCGACCTGCGGTGGAGGATCGGTAACTCCGACGGTCACCATGTTGCGTTCAACCGCCGGGTTGACAACGTTCAACACCACCTGAGGCACGAAGCCGAGCGCGATAATGAGTGCCACCACCGGAGCGATCGCCAGCACTTCGCGACCCTTGATCTCAGTAACCTTGGAACGCACTTCATCACCCGGTTCACCGGTCATCGTGCGTTGGTACATCCACAGGATGTAGACGGCGGCCAAGATGATTCCGAGCGTAGCGACACCTGCCGCAACTGGGTAGCGCGTGAATGTGCCGACGAGCACGAGGAACTCGCTCACGAAGGTCGACAGCCCTGGAAGTGCGAGCGATGACAGACCCGCGATGAGGAACAAACCCGCCATCACCGGTGCAACCTTCGCCACACCGCCGAAGTCGTCAATGAGCGTGGACCCACGACGGCTGATGAGGAACCCTGCGATCAAGAACAGCGCGGCAGTCGAGAAGCCGTGGTTGACCATGTAGAGCGCCGAACCACTTTGTGCCTGACTTGTGAAGGCGAAGATACCCAGCACGATGAAGCCGAAGTGCGACACCGAGGTGTAGGCGATCAGGCGCTTGAGATCGGATTGGCCGATCGCCAGCAACGCGCCGTAGATGATTCCAACCACCGCAATCGCGATGATCACCGGCGCATAAAAAGCTGCTGCGTCGGGGAAAATCGGCAAGCAGTAGCGCAGCATGCCGAATGTTCCGACCTTGTCGAGAACACCCACCAGCAACACGGCCGAACCTGGCGTTGCTTCACCGGCCGCATCAGGTAGCCAGGTGTGCACCGGCACCATTGGTGCCTTCACTGCGAAGGCAAAGAACACCCCGAGGAACAGCAACTTCTGCGTTCCTGGATCGATGTCGAGACCCACGAGAGTCGCGTAGTCGAAGGTGCCCGTTCCGGTCATCTGCGCCGATACGACATACAGGCCGATGATGGCGGCCAGCATGAGCAGTCCACCAAGCAGGCTGTACAGCAGGAACTTCACTGCCGCGTACTGCCTACGCGGGCCACCGTAGCGCCCGATGAGGAAGTACATCGGAATCAGCATGACTTCGAAGAACACGTAGAACAGGAAGAGATCGGTGGCCGAGAACACCCACACAATGCAGGCCTCGAGAGCGAGCAGCAGGGCGAAGTAACCCTTGACTGATCCGACCGCATTATCGGCCTCGTGCCAGCCGGCGATCATCACAATCGGAACTAGAACCGCCGAGAGGGCAATGAGTACCAGTGCGATGCCGTCGACCCCTACGGCATAGGAAACACCGAAGGCCGGGATCCAATCGTGCTGCTCAGCAAATTGGAACTGCGTCGTTGCGTCAGCCGAGAACTGCAGCGCTAAGAACACAGTGCCTGCGAGAACGAGCAGCGAGAAGGCCAACGCAACGCGCTTGGCCAACAGGTCGGCTCCCTTGGGTAGGAGTGCGACGACCAGCGCGCCGGCAAGCGGAACGACAGCAAGGATGGTGAGCCAGGGAACGGTAGTCATCAGAGCCTCACCAGCACGAGAAGGGCCACCAGGAGCACAGCGCCGCCGAGCATGGTGAGTGCGTACGACCGAGCAAACCCGTTCTGAACTGTGCGAAGTGCCCCGGAGACTCCCCAGACCACCGCCGCCATTCCGTTGACGAATCCGTCAACCACGCGGTTGTCAAAGAAGACCGAACTGCGCGTGAGCACCTGCCCAGGCAACATGGTGAGCGTCTCGTTGATCTCGTTGCCGTACAACTCCTCACGAGCCGCACGAGTGAGAAGCGAGCCAGCAGGTGGCGTCACCGGCACTTCACGGCGGTACAGAGCAACCGCCCAGAGGATACCGATCAGAGCAGTTCCGACGGTGATGATGATCCACAACCATTCAGGCAACGTCTGCGCGTGCTCCTGATACGGGACCGCGGGTTCGAGCCAGGTTTCGAGCCAGTGGCTCGGCCACATGAGCACGCCGCCGATGGTGGCGCCAATGGCCAGCACGACCATCGGAATCCACATCACCGCGGGACTCTCGTGCGGGTGCTGGTCGTCTTCCCAGCGCGCTTTGCCAAGGAAGGTCATGAGGAAGATGCGCGTCATGTAGAAGCCCGTGATACCCGCACCGATGAGCGTCACCACGCCTGCAACCGGACTCTGCGAGAAGGCCGCCTTGATGATGTCGTCCTTCGAGAAGAAGCCAGCGAAGGGCGGGATTCCCATGATCGCCAGTGTGCAGATTCCGAACGTGACGAAGGTAATCATCATGACCGTGCGCAGCGCACCCAGATGGCGCATATTGATCTTGTCGTTGTTGGCATGCATCACCGAACCGGCACCGAGGAACAAACCGGCCTTGAAGAAACCGTGGGTCAGCAAGTGGAAGATGGCAAAGACGTAACCCACCGGGCCGAGTCCAGCCGCGACCACCATGTACCCAATCTGCGACATGGTCGAACCAGCGAGCGCCTTCTTGAGGTCGTCCTTGGCGCATCCGATGATCGCACCCCAAATGAGCGAGATACATCCGACGATCAACACCAGCAGGCGAGCTGTAGGAGCGGCATCGAAGATCGCATTCGAGCGAACGATGAGGTACACACCCGCGGTCACCATGGTGGCGGCGTGGATGAGGGCCGACACCGGAGTGGGGCCTTCCATCGCGTCGAAGAGCCACGCCTGCAACGGGAACTGGGCGCTCTTACCGCAGGCAGCCAGCAGCAACAGCAAACCGATCCAGGTCGCCGTCCCTTCCGAGGCAGAACCGATGCCGGCATTGACCGTCTCGAACGTGACGCCGCCGAACACCGCGAACATGAACATGATGGCTAGTGAAAGGCCGAAGTCACCAACTCGGTTGATGATGAAGGCCTTCTTGGCCGCGACAGCGGCCGAGTCCTTGTACTGATACCAACCAATCAGCAGGAACGAGGCGAGACCGACACCTTCCCAGCCGACGTAGAGCAGGAGGTAGTTGTCGGCGAGAACTAGCAGCAACATCGCTGCCACGAACAAGTTGAGGTAGCCGAAGAACTTGCGACGGGCCGGGTCGTGGGCCATGTAGCCGATCGCGTAGATATGAATCAGCGATCCGACGAACGTGATGAGCAGCACGAACACCATCGACAACTGGTCGAGCTGCAGCGAGAACGGCACCTTGAAGGCGCCGACAATCTGCCAGTCGTACAGGTGTTGAACTGCGCCTCGCTCTTCGGCGGGCTGGCCGAGCATGGCTGCGAAGAGGAACGCCGCGACCACGAACGAGGCGACCGGCATCAGGACACCGAGAAGGTGTCCCCACGCGTTGGTGCGGCGTCCACCGAGTAGCAGGATCGCAGCGCCCAGCGCGGGCAGAGCAATCAGCAGCCAGATCAGCGAGAACGTGCCATTCGCCGGAGCCAGCACCGTCTCTTGGGCGAACACGGCTGTGCCGATGTTCACGGTGCCTCCCTGTCACTCACGTCGTCTTCTTCCTTCCGTATCGCACTCGGCCCGAGCCGCGCGCGGTTAGTACTTCAGCAGACTCGCCTCATCGACCGACGCCGAACGGCGCGACCGGAAGATGGTGACGATGATGGCCAGTCCGACAACAACCTCGGCTGCGGCTACGACCATCACGAAGAAGGCCATCACCTGCCCGTCGAGGTTGCCGTGCACGCGCGCGAAGGTGACGAGCGCGAGGTTGGTGGCGTTGAGCATGAGCTCAACGCACATGAAGAGAACGATGGCGTTGCGTCGCACCAAGACGCCAACGGCCCCAATCGTGAACAACAGCGCCGAGAGCACGATGTAGTAGTTGGGTGTCATCGAAGGTCCTCCCCCTCGAGTGAGCCATCGCCAGCGGCGAGCTGTTGAACCTCGTCGCCGAGTGCGCGATCAACAGTGCGGATGGCGCCACGTGCACGCAACGACGCCGGTACCGAGTTCTCGGCGAGCGTGCCATCGGGCAGCAGAGCAGGCGTGTCGACTGCGTTGTGACGGGCGTACACGCCAGGAGGCGGAAGCGAGCCAGGGTGCTCTCCGGAAAGGAAGCGCTCCTTGGACAGATCCTTCTGCTCCTTCTTGGGTTCGATGCGCTCGCGGTGCGCCAGAATCATCGCACCAATCGCAGCGGTAATCAGTAAGGCTGAGGTCACTTCGAAGGCCAACAGGTACTTGCCGAAAATCAGCGCGGCGAGCCCCTGCAGGTTGCCGCCGTAGACCGCATCGGCCCCCTGCGTTCCGACGTCACCTAGGGTCACGCGGCTGATGACAGCAATCAGCATGAGTGCGAATGCCAGACCGGCAAGACCGGCGGCGAGGCGCTGCCCGCGAATCGTTTCAACCACCGAGTCTGACGAGTCGACACCCACGAGCATCAGCACGAACAAGAACAGCATCATGACCGCGCCGGTGTAGACGATGATCTGCACCATTCCGAGGAACAGCGCGCCCTGCGCCATGTACAGGCAGGCGAGATTGATCATGGTCATGGCGATCCAGAGGGCGCTGTGAACGGCCTTACGGCTGAGCACCATTCCGAGAGCGCCGATGAGTGCGAGCGACCCGCAGATCCAGAAAGTGATCTGCTCGCCTGTGTCGATCACCGACAGCATCACAGTGGCAAGACCGGTCACTGGGTCACCTCACTGTCGAGGAACACGACACCCTCGATGACTACGGGCTCGGGGTTCGCCTGCGCCTCGGCGTCGGCGATCTGCTCGGGCGTGGCACCGCGCACAGTGCCTTCGTAGTAGTCCTTAGCCGTCGTACCCGGTGCCATCGCATGCGGAGGCTTGAGCATGCCCGGCAGCATCGGTGCCAGCAGGTCGGCCTTCTCAAAGATCAACTTCTCGCGACCGTTATCGGCAAGCTCGAAGTCGTGGGTCATCGTGAGAGCACGCGTGGGGCATGCCTCGATGCACAATCCGCAGAAGATGCATCGGAGGTAGTTAATTTGGTACACGCGTCCGTAACGCTCGCCCGGTGAGAAGCGCGCGATGTCGTTGTTGTCGGCGCCTTCGACGTAGATGGCGTCGGCCGGGCAGGCCCATGCGCACAACTCGCAGCCGACACACTTCTCAAGTCCGTCGGGGTGACGGTTGAGCTGGTGCCGACCGTGGAAGCGCGGCTTCGGCGGGAACTTGTCCTTGGCCTCGGGGTATTGCTCGGTGTTGACGTGCTTGAACATGGTGACGAAGGTCGTGCCAAAGCCACGAACAACCTGGGGCAACTCACCCATCGTCAGGCCTCCTCTATCTCGGCGTCGGTCGACACGGGGAGCGCGGTTACGCCGACGGTCGCCTTGCTGCGACGTGTCGGCGTGTAACTCTGGCCCGGCATCGGTGGCACCGGGAATCCGCCGGCCATCGGGTCAAACTCAGTTCGCGCTTCTTCTTCCTCAGCGGCCGCAGCGTCGGCCCGACGCTCGCGAATGCTCTCGATGATGTACATCACGATGAGGATGGCGATGATCGGAACGGCGATCACGATCACGGTCTGACGAAGATCCCAGTTGTAGTCATTGCGCATGGCGCGCGCGAATCCCACAATCAGAATCCACACCAGCGACACCGGCATCAGGAACTTCCAGCCGAACTTCATGAACTGGTCGTAACGCAACCTTGGGAGCGTTCCGCGCAACCAAATGAACACGAAGATGAAGCCACACAACTTGCCGAGGAACCACACCAGGGGCCACCAGCCTTCGTTGGCTCCGGCCCACAATGAGATGGGGTACGGGGCACGCCAGCCACCGAGGAACAAAGTGGTTGCCAGTGCCGACACCGTGACCAGGTTGATGTACTCGGCGAGGAAGAACACGGCGAACTTCAATGTGGAGTACTCGGTGTGGAATCCACCGACGAGTTCGCCTTCAGCCTCGGGCAGGTCGAAGGGTGCGCGGTTGGTCTCACCGACCATGGCCGTGACATAAATCAGGAACGACGGCAGCAACAAGATGATGTACCAGGTCTTTTCCTGAGCGGCCACAATCTGCGACGTTGACGCCGAACCCGCATACAAGAACACCGCGACGAACGACAGTCCCATGGCGACTTCATACGAGATCATCTGTGCACTGGAGCGCAAACCACCGAGCAGTGCGTACGTTGAACCTGACGACCAACCGGCAAGCACAATGCCGTAGATGCCGATGCTTGCGATGGCCACGATGTAGAGCACCGAGACCGGGAAGTCAGTGAGTTGCAGTGGCGTCTGGTAACCAAACATCCACACCATGGGACCCAGCGGAATGACAGCCCATGCCAAGAACGCCGGGATGGTGGCAAGAATCGGCGCGAGAATGTAGACGAACTTGTCGGCAGCCGTTGGGAAGATCTCTTCCTTGAACGCCAACTTCACGCCATCCATCAGCGACTGCAGCAAGCCCAGCGGACCCACTCGGTTCGGACCGATACGCATCTGCATGCGGCCCACGACACGACGTTCAGCCCAAATGGTGATCAGCACAATGAGCACGAGCAGGATGAACAGCCCGAGCACCTTGGCGAACACAATGGGCCACCACGGGTCCATGGTGAAGGCGTTGAAGTAGTCATCGGTCGTGGTGTTCATGCGCCGCCCCCTGATGCCAGGCTCACGATGGCTCCGTGGTCAACGCCCAATACGCGGCGCACGTTGCTGTTGTGCGAGTTGGTCGGCAGCCAGACCACACCGTCGGGCATGTCGGTAATGACAACCGGAAGGTCGAGCGAGCCTGCATCGGTCGACAATGTGACGAAGTCGGTGAGTCCGGCTGCGCTGGCAGTCGCCGCCGATACTCGGGCAACTGCGGTACGCGCAGTCGCTGCGAGGTCGTCGTCACCCCGCTGGAGGGTGCCCTCATCGAGCAGGTGATGCCAGGTACTGACGACCGCCTGACCTGACGATGCCGACACTGAGGACGCGGCAACCGATGGAACCTCGCGACGCCCACTACCGGAGGGGGCCAACGCTGCGGCTTCCTTGCGCATGCCAGCAACGTCCTGACGGCCCACGGGTCGGTCGAGTTCGTCGGCGATCATGGCCAACACGCGCGCGTCAGTGAGCGCGAGCGAGGTACGGAACACCTGACCAAAGACGCGAGTGCGGCCTTCCCAATCGACGAAAGTACCGGCGCGCTGGGTAATGGTCGACACGGGCAGCACCACGTCGGCAAACTCGGTGACAGCCGACGGGCGAACCTCAATGGAGACGAGGAACGGCACGGCTTCGAGAGCCGCAATGACATCGTCGGGGCGACGGGTGTCGAAGGGGTCAACCCCGGCAACCACGAGTGCGTTGTAGGCACCGGCGCGAGCCGCCTCAACGATGGCGTCCACCTCGCGGCCGACCTTCGTCGGAAGATCGTCGACCGAAACTCCCCACGCGGCCGCAACCTCAGCGCGCGACTGTGCGTCGGCGAGACTACGACCACCAGGGAGTAGACCGGGCAGCAGGCCCGCCTCAACGGCACCGCGTTCACCGGCGCGACGTGGAATCCATGCCAGGCGCGCACCCGTCGTGTGCGCCAAGGCAGCCGCAGCAGACAGTGCGCCCGTGCAGGTGGCCAGTCGCTCACCGACGAGGATGACAGCACCCGGTTCGTTGAGCAGTGCCGCGATGCGTCGTCCATCGGACCCCAGGGTGTCGCCACCACGCGCGAGTGCCGATAGCGCTTCACCTTCGGCACCAGGAGCGGTCGGCAGCAGTGTTCCGAACATCTTGCCCAGGCCCGGAGTTGCCCACGCGGCAATGCTGGCGATCGGCAGTTGGCGCTTGCGTGCCGCCTTGCGCAAGCGCAGGAACACGATGGGACTTTCCTCTTCAGGATCAAGGCCTGCCAGCACCACAACCGGAGCGTTTTCGAGCTGGTCGTAGGTGACTCCTAGACCGCTACCAGCCACAACCGACGCCAAGAAGTCGGCTTCCTCGGTTGAATGCGGACGTGCACGGAAGTCGACATCGTCGGTACCAAGCACCGCGCGAGCGAACTTCGAGTAGGCGAGCGAGTCTTCGAGAGTCAGCCGTCCACCGGTGAGAACAGCTGAACGTCCGCGCGCGTCGGCGAGACCCTCGGCCACACGCTCGAGTGCCTCGGGCCAGGTAGCCGCGTGCAGGATGCCATCGTCGCCACGCACCAGCGGAGTGTCGAACTCAGGCGTTGCGGCGTGAGCGAAGGCGAAGCGGCCCTTGTCGCAGTTCCACTCCTCGTTGACCTCGGGGGTGTCCCACGCAAGCCGTCGAAGCACCGTCGAACGACGCACGTCGGTGCGAAGGCCACAACCACTCGAGCAGTGCTCGCACACCGTGGGAACAGAAACGAGATCAAATGGGCGCGAGCGGAAGCGGTACTGGCTGCTCGTGAGTGCACCCACCGGGCACACCTGCACGGTGTTGCCCGAGAAGTAGGAGTCGAACGGACGATCTTCGGCGATTCCGACCTGCTGCTTGGAACCGCGCTCGAACAATTCGATCAGCGGGTCGCCGGCGATCTGCTCAGAAAAACGAGTGCAGCGCGCACAGGAGACGCACCTCTCACGGTCGAGCAGAATCTGCGCGCTGAGGTTGATCGGCTTGTCGAAGTGACGCTTTTCGAGGTCGAACCGCGACTCGGAACGACCGTGTTCCATCGCCTGGTTCTGCAGGGGGCACTCGCCACCCTTGTCGCACACCGGGCAATCGAGAGGGTGGTTGATGAGCAGGAACTCCATCACACCGCGCTGAGCAAGTTCGGCCATTTCGGAGGTGCGCTGAGTCTTGACCGACATGCCTTCGGAAGCCGCAACAGCACAGGCCGGCTGCGGCTTTCCCTGGCCTTCAATCTCGACCAAACACATGCGGCAAGCGGCGACGGGATCAAGCAGGGGGTGGTCGCAGAACCGTGGAACCTCAACACCGATTTGCTCGGCCGCTCGAATGATCATCGTGCCCTTGGGCACGGTCATCGGAACACCGTCGACGGTGATCGACACACCGTCGACGGGCGGCGGCGACGAGTCGGCGGGCACGGGAATGGTGGCGGTCATCGGGTCGACGCTCCGGCTAGCACGGTCGAAGCGACGGGATTGAACGCGTCATCGGCCGAGGTGTGGGTTCCGGCGACGAACTCGTCGCGGAAGTACTTCATGGCACCCGGGAAGGGTGTGGCCGCCGCATCGCCGAGTGCGCAGAACGAACGACCCGCAATCTGGTGGCAAATGTCGTCAATGATCTGCAGATCGGACTCTTGGCCGTGGCCGGCCTCGAAGGTCTCAAGCAGGCCGGTCATCCACGACGTACCTTCACGGCACGGTGTGCACTTGCCACACGACTCGTGCTTGTAGAACTCAAGCCAGCGCGTGACGGTCTTGACCACACTGACGGTCTGGTCAAACACCATGGGCGTTGCTGTTCCGAGCATGGTGCCGGCCTCGGCCATCGCCTCGTAGGTCATCGGAAGGTCGAGGTGCTCGGCGGTGAGCATCGGAACCGACGATCCGCCAGGAACCCAGAACTTCAGTTCCGAGCCTTCGCGCATACCGCCTGCGTAGTCGATCAACTCGCGCATCGTGATACCGAGCGGAGCCTCGTACACGCCCGGATTACGCACATGTCCTGACACGGAGAAGAGTTTGAACCCTGGTGACTTCTCGGTGCCGAACTGACGGAACCAGTCGACGCCATTGCGAATGATGTACGGGATGTTGGAGATGGTCTCAACGTTGTTGACGACCGTGGGCGACGCGTAAAGACCTGCAACGGCCGGGAACGGCGGCTTGAGCCGCGGCTGACCGCGACGGCCTTCGAGCGAGTCGAGGAGTGCCGTTTCTTCACCGCAGATGTAGGCCCCCGCACCTGAGTGCACGACCACATCAAGATCAAATCCCGAACCGTGAATGTTCGTGCCGATGTGGCCCGCCTGGTAGGCCTCGCGCACCGCAGCAGCGACTCGACGAATGGCGTGCGGCACCTCGCCGCGCACATAGATGAACGCATGGCGTGCGCGAATCGCGTAGCAGGTGATGATGATGCCTTCGACCAGCGCGTGCGGGTTGGCCATCAACAGCGGCATGTCTTTGCAGGCGCCAGGTTCGCTTTCATCGGCGTTGACCACGAGGTAGTGAGGCTTGCCGTCGTTTTGAGGAACGAAGCTCCACTTCAGCCCCGTGGGGAAGCCAGCACCCCCACGACCGCGAAGACCTGTGTCTTTGACCAGACCGATGACGGCGTCGGGTTCCATGGCCAGGGCCTTGGGTAACGCGTCGTAACCGCCGTGGCGGCTGTAACCGTCGATCGTGAAGCTGTCGGGATCGTCCCAGTGCGCGGTGAGAATGGGCGTCAGCGGCGTAGCCATCAGTTCTCCCCCTCGCTGCTCGCAGGTGCTGCCGTGTCTTGCAACGCCATTCCGCGTTCCTTTGCTGCGGTGAGGCCGGCCAGCATGCGGTGATCGGCTGAAGGCCCTTCGCCCGCAAGGCCATCGTCAGTGACTGCCAGTGTGTGTTCGGTAGCACGGAAGTCGCGAATCACCGGACCGCGTGTTGACTGAACGGGCTCGCCAGCACGCAACTTGGCGATGACTTCGCTGACCGATGCCGGGGTCGCGTCGTCGAAGTACTCCCAGTCGATGGTGACACTGGGCGCGTGAGTGCAGGCTGCCTGACACTCAATGCGTTCGATGCTGAATTCGCCATCGGCGGTTGTTTCGTCGTGGCCGATTCCGAGTTCATCACTCAGCGACTTCCAGACCACGTCACCGCCGAGCAATGCACAGAGGCTGTTGGTGCACACACCGATGTGATGGCGACCCGTGCGGTGACGCTTGTACATCGTGTAGAAGGTCGCGACCGAAGCAACCTCAGCAGGAGTGAGTTCAAGTTGTTCGGCCACGAACTCGATTCCGTCAGGCGTGACCGAACCTTCAACCGATTGCACGAGGTGAAGCAAAGGAAGCAGCGCGGAACGGGTTTCGGGGTAGCGCGCGATGATGGCACGTACCTCGTCGCGCGTGGTGTCGTCGATCTCCATCAGCGGTCCACACCTCCCATCACAGGGTCAACGCTGGCCACTGCAGCAACCACATCGCTCAGGAACGACCCTTCGGTCATCGCTGGCACCGACTGCAAGTTCACGAAAGACGGGTCACGGAAGTGCACGCGGTAGGGGCGCGTGCCGCCGTCGGAAACGATGTGGGCACCGAGTTCGCCACGGGGCGACTCGATGGCTTGGTACACCTGGCCCGCAGGCACTTCGAAGCCTTCCGTCACCAACTTGAAGTGGTGAATGAGCGATTCCATTGAGGTGCCCATGATCTGGCGAATGTGCTCGAGGGAGTTACCCTGCCCGTCACTTCCGATCGACAACTGAGCGGGCCACGCAATGCGCTTGTCTTCGACCATGACCGGACCCGGTCGTAGTCGATCCAGGCATTGGTCGACGATGTTGAGCGACTCTTCGAGTTCCTGAAGGCGAATGAGGAATCGACCGTAGGCGTCGCACGTCGTCTGCGTCGCCACATTGAACTCGTAGGTCTCGTATCCGCAGTACGGCTGTGATTTGCGCAGGTCGTGCGGCAACCCCGTAGCGCGCAAGGGTGGGCCAGTGACACCCATCGCAATACAGCCGGTGAGGTCGAGGTAACCGACATCGACCGTGCGACCCATCCAGATGGAGTTGTCGACCAGCAGGTTGGCAGTGTCCTTGAGACGGCTACGCACGAGCGCCACCTGCTCGCGGATCGTCTGCTCGGAGCCCGCCGGAATATCTTCCTTGAGGCCACCGGGCCGCACGTACGCGTGGTTCATGCGCAAGCCCGTAATCATCTCGAATAGGTCAAGAATCGTTTCGCGCTCACGGAATCCGAAGATCATCGCGGTGAGTGCACCCAACTCCATTCCACCGGTTGCCAGGCACACCAGGTGAGACGAGACGCGGTTGAGTTCCATCATCATCACGCGGAGAACCGAGGCACGCTCAGGGATCTGATCGGTGATGCCGAGCAACTTCTCAACACCGAGGCAGTAGGCGGTCTCGTTGAAGAACGGTGCGAGGTAATCCATGCGCGTGACGAACGTGGTGCCCTGAGTCCACGAGCGGTACTCAAGGTTCTTTTCTATACCGGTGTGCAGGTAGCCGATGGTGCACCGCGTCTGGGTGACCGTCTCGCCATCAAGCTCAAGGATGATTCTCAACACACCGTGCGTCGATGGATGCTGCGGACCCATGTTGACCACGAGGCGTTCTTGCTCGCCCTCCGGGGGAGCTTCGATGGTGTCCCAGTCACCGCCGCCGACCGTGTAGACCTTGCCCTCGGTGGTCTCGTATGCCGAGGCGTAGTCGTCGTGGCTGAGTTCGTCGATGTCGTCGAAATCGTCGTCGAAATCGTCGTCGAGAACCTCCTCAGCAGCAGAGGTTCCCGGCCATGTGCCGGTGGTGTCGTCAGGCGTGGTGGTCATCAGGAGTAGCTCCTGCGCTCGTCGGGCGGCGGAATGGTGGCTCCCTTGTACTGCACGGGAATTCCACCGAGCGGGTAGTCCTTGCGCTGAGGGTGACCGGCCCAGTCGTCGGGCATCATGATGCGCGTCAAGCCGGGGTGACCATCGAAAACGATGCCAAAGAAGTCGAACGTTTCGCGTTCGTGCCAGTCGGCGGTGGGGTACACCGGCACGAGCGACGGCACGTGCGGGTCGGAATCAGGAGCGGTGGTCTCGAGACGAATACGCCGGTTGTGCGTGATCGATTGCAGGTGGGCCACCACATGCAATTCGCGACCCTCGTCTCCAAGCCAGTGCACACCCGAAACGCTGGAACAGAACTCGAACCGCAGTCCGGGTTCGTCGCGCAACACCGCAGCCATGTCTCGGAAACGCTCGCGTTCAACGATGAAAGTGATCTCACCGCGATCGACAACGACGCTACGGATGGCCGAAGCCTCGATGCCGGCGGCACCCATGGATGCTTCGAGTTCGTCGGCGAGATCGTCGAACCACTCGCCGTAGGGGCGGACACTCGGCGCAGGCAGGGTGACAGTGCGCACTACCCCGCCGAAGCCGGAGGTGTCACCTGATCCGCGCACTCCGAACGCGCCGGTGCGCACCTCAACAACATCAAGGGTTACCGCGCCTTCGGGAACAACAACCTCAGACGTGGAGTCGTGCTCGGTCACCGCAGCAACCCCCTCTGGTCGATCAGAGGCGTGGCACCGAGTGCCACCGTCTCGAGTTCGCGCACCTCGCGCTCGCGGTTCGATCCGAGCTTGGTGTCCTGAATCTGGTCGTGCAGCTTGAGAATCGCGTCAATCAACATCTCGGGTCGAGGCGGGCAGCCAGGCAGGTAGATATCGACCGGAACGACGTGGTCAACACCCTGCACAATCGCGTAGTTGTTGAACATTCCGCCGCTCGATGCGCAGGCTCCCATAGCCAGCACCCACTTGGGTTCGGGCATCTGGTCGTAGATCTGACGCAGAACGGGTGCCATCTTTTGACTCACCCGACCGGCCACGATCATCAAGTCGGCCTGACGTGGCGAGGCGCGAAACACCTCCATGCCAAAGCGCGCGAGGTCATAGCGTCCGGCACCGGACGCCATCATCTCGATCGCACAGCACGCAAGACCGAATGTTGCCGGCCACAGCGAGTTCTTACGCGCGTAGCCCGCAAGCTTCTCCACCGAGGTCAGTAGAACCCCGCTCGGTAGCTTCTCCTCTAGACCCATCGAATCCTCGCTAGTCCCACTCGAGCCCGCCGCGCCGCCATACATAGGCGTATACGGCTAGCAGGGTGACGATGAACAACACCATCTCGGAAAAGCCAAACATCCCGAGTTGATCGAACGACACCGCCCACGGATAAAGGAACACGATTTCAATATCGAAGACGATGAACAGCATGGCGGTGAGGTAGTACTTCACCGGGAACTTACCGCCGCCAATGGGCTGCGGGGTGGGTTCGATACCGCACTCGTAGGCGTCGAGTTTCGCCCGGTTGTACCGGCGCGGCCCCACGATCGACGCTGTGATGATCGAAAGCAGGGCGAAGAATGCGGCGAGTCCGCCGAGGGTAAGAATCGGGATGGCGGCGTTCACGCGTTGACGCTCCCCTTCCTTTCGACGGCCCGGTTTGTGCCCGTAGCCACCGCTCTTGTGAAGACATTCACGATGCCGTCTCGAAGTCTAGACCAGCGTGTTGGTGGATCTCACGGTGGTCGTCACCCCGGCCGCAGGAGCCCTTGCTCATGTCCTGAGTGGTCCTTCGATCCGGTTACGTCCCTGCCTTTTGGCCCGCAACATGCCAGCATCAGCGGCTCCCAGTGCGTCTCTCGCCGACCGCTCGGGCTCGGTGCCTGCAGAAGGTGGGAGCA
>CAIYMF010000157.1 GCA_903927265.1 uncultured bacterium
ACATGTCTTCAGAATCTGAGAATGAGATGCCATCGGTTCCAAAAGCGATTCGGCCACCCGTGGCCATGATGTCTCGGGTTCGACAGATTCCGGCTGAGAGTCTCAGGTTCGACCCTGGGTTGTTGGAAGCGACCGCACCACTGTCGGCGAACACCCCCAGTTCCTCATCAGTTACCCACACGAAGTGTGTGCAGGTCATGTCCGGGCCTAAGACACCCAGCATCTCCAGTCGCTGAAGGGCGGGCATGCCATAGGTCTGCTGATTCCACACCATCTCAGAACGAGTTTCGAGAACGTGCGAGACAATTCCGGTGCCGTCCTCGTCGGCCTTCCTGCGGCACAGTCGATAGAGCTCATCTGAACACGCGGGGGTCCAATCGGGAGCCAGCAGAATTCGCACGAGCCCATCACGGCCATCCCATCTGGCCACAAGATCGTCGTAGGTGCTCATCACCCTGTCGAGGGGCCAGGCATAACCCATGGGCGAGCGCCGAATCTCATCCGCGAGTTCAGCCGGCAGCGTGGCCAGGAATATCTCGTCCTCTTGGTGCACATACAGGTTTTGGTCTCGAGACACGAGCCCGAATGCCGTTCGCATCCCCAGTTCGTGGTACGCCGTCAGCGCCGCCTCGGTGCCGAAATCGGACAGAAGTGGACGCCCGTAGAACATGTCAAGAACGGCAGTCTGGCCGCCTCGAATGGCATTTACCAATCCGTACTGCACGATGTCGTGCAAGTCGTCCTCGAGGATAGGACCAGCTGCCCCTTGGATGCTGATGTTCGCCAATTCGAAGATGTATTGGTACAAACCTGGGCCTGCAGCAAGTTCGGAGTGATAGTGGCAGTTGATGAACCCCGGCATCACGACACTGTCTGGACTACCCAGAATCTCGTCGAATGGACCGTGCCCCGCCAAGACCTCTCGAGGCCCGACTTCGGTGATCGTCGTCCCCTCGACAATCACCGCCCCATCAAGCAGAACAGGCTCCTGCGCAAGGGTGACCACGTGGCTCCCCTGCACCAATGTTCGGCGCATCACGGAACCAACTTTCCCTCGTGCAGGACCTCCCGGCCGTCAAACTCGAGCACTGCATCTTTCATAACACAGTCGAGGTGCGCGACTGCCGCCACTGTTCCTCCGTACGCGATCGAATTGCCCAGAGCGATGTGGGCTGTCCCCAACGTAGACTCGGTCTCCATCGCGACTCCGCACACTCGCCCATTGGGATTGAGTCCCACCGAGACTTCGGCGAGGTTCGTCATTCGATCGTCGCCGCACAACTCGATCATGTCCGTGAGTCGGTGAGCCTCAGGACCTTCTATTCCGATGAGGAGTCCGTCACGAAAGTGAAGTGCCACGGGTTCGACAAGGGGTCCCTGACCCATAAAGAGGAAATCGGCATCCACTACCACCACTCCGTTGGCGCTACCCTCCACCGGTGCCGTGCCGGCCTCAATATCGGGCGGCGCCATGTAGGCGCCTGCAGTCCGCGCGATTCCGTGCAGTGCACGTCCCTTACGGCCGACGACCGAGCCTTCAATGTCGGTGCCCCCGCGCGAGGTAATCCGGAACCGAGACGCCTGTTCCCAGCCCGCTGCAAGCTGTTCGGTGAGCGGCCTGAGCTCATCGAAGTCAACATCGAGCGGACCGCCAAGCCGGAAGGTATCTACCTCAACTCCCGGCATACATACATAGCGCACGCCACTGGCAGACGCCGCCTGCCGAGCCTGGCTTGAGCCGATGAACGTAGAGGTGAGTTCGATTGCCGCATCGCATGCCAGCAGGAGACCCGCGATGCTTCGGGGAGGCTCGCTACCCGGTCGTGCGTAGCGTTCCATCGACGCCACCACGCATCGAGCCCCTCTTGCTTCCACACCTAATCGAAGCGCTGCCACCACATCGAGATCCGACTGCGAATCGGTGAGGATCACAACGTCTTCGTCGCGAGTGACCCCTAAACAACGATCGAGCACATTCGAGACGGTGCGCTCGGGAACCAGCATGGTCACCCCACCGGAGGGATTCGCTCAAGGACGCGAGTAAATGCTGCGTTTGCTTCACGGACAATCGTCGCCTCGTCAACCATCGTCAACTGACGATCTTCCATGACAATTCGGCCGTCAATGATTGTCGTGTGAACGCAACTTCCATTCGCGGCGTAGGTCAGGTGCGAGTAGATGTGAGCGGGATCATCCTTACGCAACGGCGTGAACATGGGGCTCAAGGTGTCGATCAGGATGACATCGGCATTCTTACCCGTGGCGAGAATTCCGCCGTTGTGTTGTAGGGCCTCAGACCCGTTACGAGTGGCCATCCGAACGATCTCAGGTGCTGGATGCAGACTCGCATCAACGCGGGCAGCGCGGTGAATGACCGCAGCGAACTTCATCACTTGGAAGAGGTCGCGGCTGTTGTTGCACTCGGCAGCGTCGTGACCCAGCCCCACATTGAGGCCTGCCGCCTTCATTTCGGGCAGCCGTGCGATTCCGTTACCCAATTTGGCATTGGAACTGGGATTGTGCGAGATCTGAGTGTTGGTCGTACGCATGAGCGCAATTTCGGTGTCGGACAGCCACACGCAGTGGGCCGCGATGCAGTCCCTCCCCAACAGTCCGGCGTCGTACGCCACCTCCGTGGGCCTACGCCCAAACCGCTCTTTACTGTTCTCAACCTCAGTCAGCGATTCATTGAGGTGGATGTGAATACCCGTCTTCAGATCATTGGCCAACTGACGGGCGTCACGCAGAAGTTCGGGCGAAGCCAACGGCAGCCACTCGATTCCGACATAGACCTCAATGCGACCGTCGCCCATGCCGTGGCAATCTTCGTAGGCTTTCTGATTGTCTTCAAGTGTGTCGAGGTTGTGCTCAGGAAGTGCCACATCGTTCGACAGCACAGCCCGAATCCCGATCTCTTCCGCTGCGCGCGCAAGACCCTGAAGTTGGCGGTACATGTCATTGACTGTGGTGACCCCGCCCTTGATCGATTCGGCATAGCTGGCAAGGGCTGCCCAGTAGGCAGCTTCGGGGTCGAGTGCGCGAATCATCGGATACCAACACGTGTCGAGGTATTCCCAGAGGGGCAAATGATCGCTATAGCCCTTGGCGATTGCTGTGTGGTAGTGCAGATCAACGAGTCCTGGCATGACAATCTTGTCTGAGGCGTCGATGACGCGGTCGCCGTCGGCTACTTCACCGGTGTACCTTCCTGGCCCCATCGAGAGTATGGACTTACCTTCGATGACGACGTGGCCGCCGAAATGCATCGTGTCGTCATCGTCCATCGTCACGACGATTCCATTGTCGATAATCAGTTTCGCAGTCATTGCATTTCCCCAATCGTTTCCGGGCTCATCACCATGACGTCTTCTTCGTAAGCGGCTAGTTGGTCGGCGAGAACGCTGGCAATGTGCTCGCGCATCATTGACTCCGCACCCGTAGGGTTGCGGCGCCCAATTGCTTCAAATATTTCTTCGTGCTGCACTACCGACTTCGCCAGCCGCCCGGGGATGCGCACCGTGAGGTTGCCAATCCGCCGGAGGTGCGCATCCAACGTCCACACCAAGTCAAGGATGCGGCGGTTGGAAGTTTGCCGGTAGATGATCTGATCAAAGGACTCGAACAGGTGTGGCAGTTCAGCAATGTGGTCTGCCTCCATCGCCTGTCGGCTCGCCAACACCACGCGACCAAGCTCGGCCAAGTCGTCTGCGCCAATCGTCAACGTCGCTTCACGTGCGCATGCCCCTTGGAGGATTTCGCGCAACTGATAGATCTCCATCAGATCGACACGGGAGTAACCAGAGACAATCGCACCGCGATATGCGTGCACCTCAACGAGTTGGTCCTGCGCCAATCGCGACAGCGCCTCACGAACGGGGGTCTTGCTCACTTGGAATTTCTCAGCAAGGTCTCGTTCACGAAGGTGAGTACCCGGAGAGAACACCAACTCAACAATGTCTTTTTTGACGTTTTCGTAAACGATGTCCTTCAGCTGAAGGTGAGGCGCCTGCCGCACCACTTCGCCGCCTGCAGGAGTTCCTGCCCATGCCTGAGTATTCACTTCAGCTCCAACGCCAGTGCCTGAGAAAATGCCGTGATCGTCCCAAGCCTGTCAGCCCCAAGCGGGAACACATTCACCGAGTCGACTCCGAGATTGGCCAAGTTGCGAATGTGAGTTCGTGCTGAGTCGACTCCACCTGACAGCGCCATTCGTTCAACGAACTCATCGGGCAGGAGGGCCGCCGCGGTCTCCGCTTCTTGAAACTCACCCCCGTGGTAGGAGTCACGTACCGCTTGCACGATCGCGGGATCAAGCCCGGCTACCTCGCACAGAGCAGGTACCGTCTGCGGAAACCACGCCGCAATCGTGCGGGCGGCGGCCATTGCCGCCACTGAGTCGTCCGACACCATCCCATAAGCGAATACGGCGACATGCGGTCGAGGGCGCCCGCTTTCGGCCGCACCCTCATCTATTCGATCAAGCGCCCACCGCACAATGTCGGGGTGCAGCCCAGCCAGCAAGATCACGCCTTCCGCCGTGCGCCCAGCCATCTGGAGTGTCTTGGGTCCGCTCGCCGACACAAACACGGGGATCTTCCCTGTCGCTGGAAATCGCATGTGTGCATCGTCCAACGTGAAGCCTGGCCCGGTATCAGTCACATGCTCGCCGGCCCACAGGCGCCGCATGTCGGTGATCGAACGCTCCAACACACCGACCGGTGCTGGCTCAAGACCCAGGCTGAGCAATGGACGATCACCGGCGCCGATGCCACACGTGAAACGACCCTTGGATACGACATCGAGTGTCGAGGCAGCGATGGCGGTGACAGCGGGGTGACGGGTGAGAGGGTTTGTGACCGCAGTCCCAAGTAAGAGGCGTTCGGACCACACAGACGCCAAGGTGAGATACGAGTACACGTACCGTGCGTGAAGTGACGAATCGGTGAGCCAGAGTCGGTCGTAACCTAGATCGTCAATCGTCGTGACTAGTTCGTGAAACTCGTCAGGGTCATCGACCGGTTGAAGCGTCACTCCGGTTTGCATGGTGCATCCTCCCAGTTGATGTATTCAACAATCGTGTCGACGAGAATTGACATACCTAAGGAAATCGACGAAGCGTCGATCCATTCACGCTCGGTATGCGTATCACCGCCACGTGCCACGCCGAGAGTTACGGCGGGGATTCCCCGCACGTAGGCGGCATTTGCGTCGGTGCTGGCTGCCGTGTGAACCGACTCCAAACCGTGAGACTGTGAAGCGCGTAACGCCGACATCACCAACGGGTGATCGGCAGCCACGCGCCCCGCGGGCCTGAGCCCCAGTGTGGTGACATGGGTCTCTAAATCAGATGGCAATTCAGCGACCGCCCGGTCAACCAGTTTTGCCATGCCCTCAAGAGTTTCTGGTGACTCAGCTCTGAGATCAACGGTGAATTCGCACATCTGTGCACGCGAATTCACCGATTCACCACCCACGATCGTGCCAATGTTCATCGTCGCCTTTCGATCACTCAAGGCGATGACATCGTCCATTGCAGAACGCAATGCTGCAATCAGCACAGCGCTGGATTCAACAGCACTCGAATGGTGAGCCTCTTCCCACGAGTGTCCACCGGGCGCCTCGACCAAGATTCGAAAGCGCGCCGACCCGACGCCCACGGTATTGATGCGCCCGAGGTAGTTCCCCTCAAGTGCGATGAATGCATCGACGACCGCAGGGGGGCTATCAAGAAGGTGCGTCACGCCTCGCAAATTTCCTAAGCCCTCTTCCCCCACGGTGGCGGCAATCCATACATCTGCCGGCAGGGCCTCTGGGAGAAGTGATCCGAGTTCGGTAAGCGCGGCCAGCGCGACACTGTCGTCCCCCACGCTGGGACCAATCAGCAGATCTCCACGCCGCTCGACCGCATGCGTGACGTCCGCACCAAACACAGTGTCTAAGTGTGCGCATACGAGCACCGTCGGACCGTTGCCTGCACGACCGCCGCTGCGAATGCGACCGACGACGTTTCCGACCTCATCTGATGCCAGCGATTGGACGCCGAGTTCACGCCACCACCCTGCAATGAGTTGGGCTCGTGCCTGCTCGGCGAAAGTCGGTGCTGGAGTTTGCACCAGCTCAATAGTGCGTTGAACGATTCGCGCAACAACTTCCGATGACGTCGTAATCATGACTCAACCCCCACTACCCCTGCTGCAACCAGTCTCTCGATGTCCAGATCGCTCACCCCGATATCGACCAGCACCTCCCGAGAATGCTGACCGAGCCTCGGGGCCGCGACTGAGTATTGGGGGCGCTCACCAACGCTGAACGGAGGGGCCACACAGGGGTACGGTTCGCCGGCCAATGCCAAGGTCTGCAGCATTCCCAGCGCACTGACATCCGCAGACTTCAGGACATCGGTCACGCTCGACACCAATTCAGCTGGTACTCCGCAATCCTCAAGCCTGCGTACCCACGTTTCGGCGGTGTCTTGTGCAAGTGCCGCTTCCAATTCGTTCGTGAGTGCATCGCGGTGCAGGACACGATCCGCGTTCGTGAGAAATCGTTCGTCGGACACAAGGTCCTGCCGGTCAACCGCACTGCACAGTTTCTGCCAGAGGGACTCATTACCGGCACCCGCGAGTACTCCATACCCGGACTTCGTGCGAAAAGCTCCGTAGGGCGCGAAACTTGGTGAGTGGCTTCCGAGCGGTTGGGGCACATCGCCGGTAATCGAGATCGTGGTTGCCACACTCGCGAGAGAGGCGAGACCGAACTCGAAGAGCGACGATGTGACGTGGCTGCCTTGTGCTGAACTCTGCCGACCGATCAATGCGGCCAACGTTCCAAGGACACCGCACACGGCCGATCCGATGTCGAGTACCGGAACCCCGACTTTCATTGGCTCTCCACCCTCGGTGCCGGTCACACTCATGAGCCCACTCGCTGCCTGCAGCGTGAGATCAAACCCGCCTTTGTCGGCGCGTGGCCCCTCGACGCCGTATGCCGACACTGAGAGATACACCAGACTCGGGTAGCGCAACGACAGGGTCTCATAGTCCAATCCGAGCACCGCGAGGCTGCCTGGCCGAGCGTTTTCAGCGAAGATGTCCGCCCGCGCGATCAGGCGCTCCAGAATCTCCCGACCATCGCTGGACTTAATGTCGATGGCCAAACTTCTCTTGCCGGTATTGAGTCCCACGAATAGTGCCGACTCACCAGCGACCGATGCCGTTCCCTGACCCCGATACGGATCGCCTACCCCCGGCGGTTCAACCTTGATGACAGTTGCTCCCAAGGATGACAGAAGCATCGTCGCGTACGAACCCGATACGTAGCGAGTCAAATCGACAACTACGACGCCCTTAAGGATTGAAGAAGCATCCTGACTCACCACGGCACCGGCTCTCGATACTCCCCGAATTGGCCGCGCAAGGCGTCAGCGATTTCTCCCAAAGTGGCACCCGCTCTGGCCGCGTCCAAGATCGACGGCATCACGTTCTCGGTTGTGCCCGCCACGGAACCTACGCGAGCCACCGCTTCGGCCGCCGAGACCGACGAGCGCTGCGCTAGGAAACTTTGCAACCGTTCTCGTTGACGCGCGGCCGCCGTGGCGTCGGGAATGAACAGAGCCCCGGGCGCCTGCATCTCTTCGTCATCAACGAACACATTGACGCCGACCTTGGGACGCGTGCCATCAGCAATTTCCCTTGCCTCGGTGTAGGCGTTCTCGGCGATCCAGCGCTGCAACAAGCCTGCGGTGGTGGCATTCACTGCCCCGCCCTGTGCGGCGATCTCGTCAAGAATCTCAGTGGCGCGAAGTGCAATCGCATCCGTGAGTGACTCGACGTAGTAGGAACCGGCAAGCGGGTCAACGGTGTGAGTCACTCCTGACTCAAGCCCAATGATCTGCTGGGTCCTCAAGGCCAGGCGTACAGATTCCTCCGAGGGGATCTCGTACGCCTCGTCGTATCCCATGACGTGAATCGACTGTGCTCCACCCAAGACCGCGGCGAGGCACTGAAGGGTCGAGCGCACCACGTTGTTGAGTGGCTGCTGGGCCGTGAGCGTCGCACCTGAACATCCGGAGAAGAATCTGAGCCTGGTTGAATTCGGATCGCTAGCCCCGTATCGAGTGGTGGCCAATTCGCACCACATACGTCGGGCGGCACGCACTTTGGCGACCTCTTCGAAGAAGTCCATCTGCGAAGCAAAGTGAAATGACAGCCGCGGCGCGAATGAATCAAAGGGAATACCACGCTCGACAAGGTGATCGCAGTAGGCGATGGCATCAGCAAACGCAAATGCCAGTTCCTGCGTGGCACTGCAGCCGGCTTCACGCGCGTGATAGCCGGTGATGGAAATGGGGTTAAACCGCGGCAGCAGAGTCGAGCAGAATTCAACGACGTCGCACGCCAGTCGAACCGATGGCTCCGGTGGATAGATGAACGTCTTGCGCGCGAGGAACTCCTTGAGAATGTCATTCTGCAACGTTCCGGCGAGATCGCTCATCGCGACACCTTGCCGCTCAGCTGCCACCAAATAGAACGCCAAAATGATCGGCGCCGTCGCATTAATGGTGAAGTTGACGGACAACTGATCAAGCGGAAGACCGTCGAACAAGTCGCACATGTCCTGCACTGTGTCGATAGCCACGCCCACGCGGCCGACCTCGTCCTCGGCCAATTCGTGAGTGGAGTCAAGGCCTAGTTGCGTTGGTAGATCGAATGCAACCGACAGGGCTGTTTGGCCTTGGTCGAGCAAGTAGCGGTAGCGCCGATTGGTGTCCTCAGCTGATCCGAAACCTGAATACTGGCGCATCGTCCACAGTCGCTCGCGATACATGCTCTCGTACGGACCACGAGTGAAGGGTGGTTGCCCTGGAAGCCCGAGGCGCGAGTCGAGATCGGCAGGAATGTCATTCGAGGTGTACAACTCACGCACGGGAATCCCGGACTCCGTTGTCACCGCCCGCGACGCGTTCACCGGTCCACTCCCCGCGATTCGGCAGCAAGTTCCTTCACAGACGCCACCATCTCCTGCAGGTCAATTCCCACGGGGAATACGGCTGCGGCGCCCATCTCGCGCAAGAGATCGGCATCAGCGGGAGGAATCGTGCCACCAACGACGACGGGGATATCTGCCAGACCCAGGGTGTCGCGCTCACTCAACAGCCTTCGCGTGACGGCAAGGTGCACACCTGAGAGCACTGACAAACCGATGACGTCAACGTCTTCCTGCTGAGCAGCACTCAGGATGGAGCCGACGCTCTGCCGAAGGCCGAGGTAAATCACCTCAACGCCTGCGTCGCGCAGGGCCATTCCTACAACCTTGACTCCTCGATCGTGTCCGTCCAGACCTGGCTTAGCCAGAAGCACGCGAGGAATACGGGGCTCAACTAGTGCCGGCATGATGCCCCCTAGCCACCCAGCGAGATGGCCGCGAAGTGCGCATACACCCGAGTAGCCTCAATCAAGTCATCGATCGACAGGTGTTCATCGGGGCAATACACCGGTTCGCCACCAGGCCCGAAGATTACGGTCGGCACTTTGGCTCCGAAACTTGCGGTGTCACCAAGCCAGCCCGCCGCATAGTGCTTGGGTTCGGCACCTCGCACTTCCCTTACCGCCTGCGTCATCAGGGTGACTACTTCAGATGAGGGATCGGCCAAATATCCAGCCTTCACGTCAACCAGTTGAACCTCGGCCCTGAAGCGAGAATCACGAACCGTGGCTGCTGCCAGACAGCGTTCGATCTCTGCAGCAACCGCTTCAACGGTGACACCCGGCTGAGGTCGGCAGTCGACCCGGATAG
>CAIYMF010000158.1 GCA_903927265.1 uncultured bacterium
CAGAACGCACAATCCGCCGATGCCAAGAGTCCAACGTGGCCCGGCGCTATCGGCCAGCATTCCGAGCAGGGGTGCGCCAATGGGAGTTCCACCGAAGAACACCAGGGTGTAAAAGCCCATCACGCGGCCACGCATGTGAGGAGCTGTTCCGAGTTGAAGGAAACTCTGCGCCGCATTGCTGAAGGTGAGCGCCGCGATTCCGACGAAGGGAAGAAAGAGCCCGAATGTAATGGGGCTCGGCATCACGGCGGCGACAATCTCAAGCAGGGCGAACACGGCCGCAGCGCCCGTGACGAGAATCAGCCGGGGTGCCCCTCGTCGAGCGGCTAGCAACGAACCCGTCAAAGCGCCAACAGCGAGGGCGGTCGAGAAGAGGCCGAATTCGCGCGCAGTTCCACCGAATTCCTGCTGGGCCATCAACGCCAGGGTGAGTTGGAAGTTGAAGCCGAAGGTTCCGACCGCCGTGACGATGAGCAGCACCATGATGAGGTCAGGCCGCTTGCGCAGGTAGGTCAAGCCATCGCGCAGTCGCACATTGGCTCGCTCGGCCGCCGTCATGGGGGCAACGAGATCACCGACCCGAATCAACGACAGCGCGAGGATGGCCGCGGCAAAGGTGAATCCGTTGAGAATGAACACCCACCCGGTACCGATGGCAGCGATGAGTAGACCCGCAACCGACGGACCAATAATGCGGCCCACGTTGAATGACGCACTGTTGAGTGCGACGGCATTGGAGATGTGGTCGCGGCCCACCATTTCGCTGACAAATGCCTGACGTGCAGGGGTGTCGAGCGCGGAGATCACTCCGAGTGCGAGCGAGAAGGCATAGACCTGCATGACGGTGACGTGGCCGCTGAGTGTGAGCACGCCCAGCCCCACGGCGAGCAGACCCATCAGGGCTTGGGTCACGAGCAAGAGTGAACGTCGACGCAGTCGGTCGGCGAGAGTGCCGCCCCACAAGCTGAACAGCAAGAACGGCAGGAACTGCAGACCGATGGTGATTCCTAGCGACGCCCCGGAACCGGCGGTCAGTGTGAGGACGAGCCAGTCTTGGGCCATGCGCTGCATCCACGTTCCGGTATTGCTCGAAAGCATGCCGGCGAAGTAGAGGCGATAGTTGCGCACACTGAGTGAGGAGAAGGTGGGGCTCATAAGCCCGCCAAACGATCAAGTAGCGGTGAGGCCTCGGCGAGTACGCGACGTTCGTCCTCGCTGAGTTGATCAAGCAGATCGGCCAACAAGGCATCGCGGCGGCGACGGTCTTCGTGCAACAGGTCGCGGGCCGCGTCAGTAATGGAAATCACGGACTGGCGTCGATCAGTTTCGGAAGAACCGCGCGTGATGAGGCCGAGCTCGTCGAGGCTCGCGAGAGTGCGCGTTGCCGACGGAGGCCGGATTCCTTCGTGCAGCGCCAGTTCTCCTGCGGTGAGTGGACCATGCCGATCGAGCGTGGCGAGCATCGACACCTGGCCGAGGGTGAGCCCATGATCGGCCCGCTCGGTACGCAGCCGACGAGCCAGTCGAGTGACGCTGATGCGTAGGTCACTCGAGAGTTCGCTGCGGTGCGCGATCGACGTCATGTTACTTAGCATAACTAACGATCTACGATCAGGCAACCCCTTCGCACCGAGTGCCGCTGCGGGGTGAGGTTGCTACTTGCTTTGGGTGAAGGATTTCGTGGCGATGAGTCCCCACCCGGATCCGTTCTTGGCGCGCACCTGCACCTGGTAGCCGCGACCCTGGATGCGGTTGGTGAGGGTTGCGGTCTTCACCGACGCCGCTACCTGGGTCCAGGTGGTCC
>CAIYMF010000159.1 GCA_903927265.1 uncultured bacterium
ACTTTCAGGAGTACCGTGCGTTGGCCGAAGGCGCGCGCGTGCAGTTGGTGTGGCGAGACTCGGGTGTCGCAGATTCAGTGGCTGATTACTTTCTTGCGGGAGTCGGTGACGATGGCTGTTGGATTCGGCGCGCTCTGCGTGGTGCGTGGTTGGTAGATCGAGTGTCGACGTCTCTCGGAACGGACACGCACGGAGCGCGGGAGTGGATGGAAGGCCAAGTCGGGTACTTTGAAGGTCCTGATGGTCGCAGTGGAGCTATTCGGAAGGCTCGACATAAGTCGCGGCGCTTCTCAACGATCGCCGTCGTTGCTGTAGCGGTCGCCCTCGCAGGATTTCTTCCGGACTTATTGCAATTTTTTTTCGGTGTCGCGCTAGATGCGAGCGCGGTTTCTGTCTGCCACGCCTTGTGGGGCATCGGAGTCGCGTGTGCCGCTGCGAGCGTGGCGTACTCAGAAATCATGGGATTCGAGCATGTGTCGCGTCGGTACCAGTTGAGTGCCGCAACGTTCCGACAGTCACTCTCCGACCTGTCGCGGGCTGACAGCGAACAGGGCCGCCAGGTGGTAGTTCGAGCCGCTGGAATTGAGGCGTTGCGCGAAGCGGGTGACTGGCTTGCACTACACGCGACGAGGGGCGTCAGGCCGGTGTAATGAGCCCTTGTCAGGAGATACGACGAGCAATCTCGGCTGCTGTGGTTGATTCGTCGGTCATCCTGAAGACCTGCGCCAGACTCAGCCAGTACGTCCAGTCCACTGGTAGATCGGCCATGAACTCCCCTGTTGGATCTGTGCTCACCGGTAGGACCGGAACTCCTCTGTCGATTGCGATACTCACCTCGCGTCGTACATGCGGCGACTCAATTCCCTTGGGGGAAAGGAGCACGAGAAGGAACTGCGCTGAATTGACGGCTCTCACAATTTCGGCGGCGTAGTTTGCGCCGATAGACACGTCGCGACTCGCAATCCACGTGCGCAAACCTTCCGACTCAAGTGCGGAACAGAGTCGACCCGCAAGGTCAGCGTCGTCACTGGCGTGACTCACAAAAATGAGAGGTACGGAATCATTCGGCGTGGCATGGCTAGGTTGGGCAGCCTCGGCTTCTTGGGTTGAGGCATTCGTTGTGGGAGGAGGCGCAACAACCGGAGCACCGACCGGTGGCGCTGGTAAGGACGAGATGCCCGATGACACGGAAATCTCCGTCGGTTGCCACCTTATCCATCGTGGCGTCAGCACGAGGAATACCACAATCCCCGACAGCCACATAAAGAGCAAGAGGAAGATGCTGGGATCTGTAGCAGGTGTCCCATCTTGATTGATTTGGCCCTTGACGGACTGACTGGCGGTGGAGATGGCCACAAGGAGAAGAACCAGGAGTGCGAAGTATCCGGCCGAGAGAATCAGCCACAATCTGTTTCGCATTCGGATTCCGGGGTAAAGAAAACTCGCCCAAGTCAAGAAACCGAAGCTAACAATGGCGGGGATGATCCAGGCAACACGCCCTGTAGTTCTCAGCCATCGCGGCACGGTGCGCCCCCAGTTGCTCGTTTTAGGTCAGCCTAACGAAGGCTCCGTCTAACGTTCACGTTTCGGTAGCCGCAGTTCGGTTTACTTGCATGGGAGCGGCCGTTTTGGGTGTTGAGACCAAAACTACCGTGCAACCACCGACGCTATGTGGAAGGTTTCTCCCGGCATCGCGCGATGTAGACGCCAAGTCATTGAAATCGTTCGTCCTCCACGATGCTCGACAAACGTGGCAACCCCTAAGCACAGTAATGGCGCGGCGCCGATGTCGTCTGACGGCTACTCGCGTGCGAAGATCTCGCAGGCAAGGTGCAGCACTCCCTCAACGCAGGCTAGTGACTTGGCATTTCACGCCAGCACCAACTCACGATGCGCGGTGTTCATCACCAGCGAGTGCAACAGCGCACCATCGTTGCGCACGATGCCGCGAGC
>CAIYMF010000160.1 GCA_903927265.1 uncultured bacterium
AAGGATCTTGGACAGATTCTCTCCTGACGAGAGGATGGGTCTGTGGCCCGAATGAAGCGCAACTTCTCGCCTCAGTTCAAGGCTGAGGCGGTGCAGTTCGTGATCGAGACGGGTCGCCCGATCGCTGAGATTGCCCGCGAGTTGGAGATCAACGAGGGCACTCTCGGCAATTGGGTGAACGAGTGGAAGCAGTCCAATCCTGAGCCTGAGAAGGCCCTGACCCCGGTGGAGCGTGCCCGCGTGGCCGAGATGGAAGACGAGATCCGCAGGTTGCGGATGGAGAACGAGTTCCTGAAAAAAGCAGCGGCCTTCTTCGCCAAGACGCAACCGTAGCCGAGCGCTGCGCGTTGATCGATGCGGAGAAGGCCAACTATCCGATCGCGTGGATGTGCACGATGCTGCACGTGCCCAGGTCGAGCTTCTATGAATGGCGCAGCCGCGCGCTGACCGCGACCGCCGTGCGCCGCGCGGAATTGGCGGTCCTTGTGGGCGAGGTGTTCACCGAGTTCCGGCAGACCTACGGGTGCCGGCGAATTGCCCGTGAGCTGAACGCCCGTGGGACCGCGTGCAGTGTCGGCCTGGTCGCGGACCTGATGCGCGAGATGGGCTTGAAAGCCGTGCAACCACGCGCGTATCGGGTTACCACCGTGCACGGCGTTGATGATGAGTACCCGGTCGACCTGATCGAGCGGGACTTCACTTCCCAGCAGCCTGGTACCAGGCTGGTCGGTGACATCACCTACCTGCGCACGGGTCAGGGCTGGCTGTATCTGGCGACCGTGATCGACCTGGCCACGCGGATGGTCGTCGGGTGGCAGATCGCCGACCACATGCGCACGACGTTGATCGTCGACGCGTTGGAGATGGCACGATTGCACGGGCATCTGCAGCCGAACGCGATCTGTCACAGCGACAGAGGCACGCAATACGCGTCCGGAGACTACGCGAAGTACTGCGCCAAGATCGGCGTGCGCAGGTCGATGGGACGCACGGGCGTGTGCTGGGACAACGCCGCAGCCGAGACCTTCTTCGCGACGTTGAAGAACGAGATGTACTACCGGTACGTCTTCGCGACCAAGGCGCGCGCCAGGTTCGCGGTCGCGGAGTTCATCGAGGTGTTCTACAACCGAAAGCGCATGCACTCATCGATCGGCTACCGCACCCCCGCGCAAGCCCTCAACGACTACCGCAGCGCCGCACTCGCGGCCTGATGACCAGAAGGAATCAATCGAGAGACTGTCCGGAATCCTTGACACGGATCAGCACTCTTGAGCCAGGCCGTCGACGGCCCACGACCCCCGCGACGTGCCGCTATGCGATCACCGATTCGACCAAACTGAGGGACCCGTCCTCCGTGCAGTTACATCCCTACAACGGCGAACCCGTGGCGAGCGACGACTCCATGTTAGGCGTGGAACACATCGGGCACGTTATCTACTCGGTCGGCTGCGGAAGCTGGAAACTCGTCTAGGTCCCAACGCCGCGCGGCCATGGCACTGACCGCCGCCGGGGGCCTTGACGCAGTGGACAATCCACATGAGGTCACCGGACGTCAGAGCGAGTTCGCACGGTGCGTTCCACGGACACTCACAAGTCGGCGGAGCCACAGGTTCACTGGTCGCAGGACCGAACCAGGGGTCCTCGCCTAGCGAAGGCGCGATTGCCGGTCGGCT
>CAIYMF010000161.1 GCA_903927265.1 uncultured bacterium
CAGCTGAAGGCAACGTCATGCACCGCGAGCTCGTCAGCCGTGCCGCAGTCGATGCCGATCTCGGACTCGCGTCCGTTCTCCTGTACTGCCAACTCAACGCCCTCGTCCGACCTGCGGGGGAGCGAATCGGCCTCATTAGGCTCGTTGGCCGGTTTCCGACGGATGAGGAACAGGACCACGCCTTACGAGTCGCCGAAGTCACGCGTGTCAAGACGGAGTTGGAGTGGCGCGCTTCGGGTGAGTCGATTGAGCTTGAGCTCGTGCTTGGTAGCAACTTCATTCTTACAGGAGTGCTCAGCCCCCCTCGTGCCTTGGCAACATTGTGGCCCGGGCTGGGCACTTCTATAGCGTGTTACTGCAGCCACAGATTCAAAGGACGTATCACATTGACGACGCAGCAGTCGCTCGTTGGGTTCTCGTCCTTGATCAACCACCAGATTCACGACCATGGCGCTCGGGAGGGGTCGCGGCTGGTCTTGGTAGCTAAGGGCGATGAACTCCGCGCCCTTCCCTAACTCTCAGCCCTCGATCTCATCGATCCAGTCAAGGTAATAGCGCACCTCGTCAAACGGACCCTCCGGCAGAGCGAGCACACCCTCAAAGGCCTCGCGTGCATCAGCAAGTTCGCCACTCTCGAACTCCACGATGCCAAGGTTGCACAAACTATTAGCGCTTTGGAAGCCCACATTCAACTCCACACCGCGGCGCAACCAGACTCGCGCCTCATCCATCTGCTGCAACGGAAGCAGCACCTTAAACACCAGCGAATTGATACTGTTCACTGCGATCAGAGGCACCTGATTCTGCGATGCCGCGATCTTCCACATGCGACCAGCTTCGTCGAGATCACCATTCTCCGCGGCCCACTGTGCGAGCCCGTGAGCTGAGAGAATCTGATAGGCACTGGGCACGTCAAGGTCATCAGATGTTGCTTCGCGCATCTGCGCAACGATCAACCCAAGTGCCTCGTACGCCGCAGCAACTGCCTCACGCGCCTCCTGCCCATCGAACGTCGTGGGAGCAAGTACCGGGGCACGCGAAGTCGCGACAAAATCGCGCGCCGTCTTGAGGTGATCACGCGCGGGAGTCAGCATGCAGTAACTCATGTACGCCGTGGAAGTACCCGTGAGCGCCTGCACGTAGTACTTGGCCCAATCTTCAGGGGACCCGCTGAGGTACACACCCTGCTCAACCGCCGGCAAGACACCTGCCCACGACTCCGCAAGTGTGGCAAGGGCCCCCGGATCGAAGTACCCCTCAGTGAAGTCCCCGAGTACGTCCTCCGACTCGCCGCCGAGCTCTTCGAGTGTCGCTTCAGCCCACTCATCGGCGCATCCGGCATGCCACGACAGCGTCTGTTCAAACTCCGATGCGCCTACGGGTTGTGCGCACGCAATGCAGTTCATCTCGTTCACCATTCCCCAAGAAGTCGACTAAGACGACAAGACTGCTAGTGCCCGGACTAATCCTTGACTAACACGAAATAGCGCACCACGAGTACGCTCTCCCAGATTCTCGTACAGGGCATCCGGGATGAAAAGCGGATCGACGTCATCGGCTCTAGGAAGCGGAACGTGGAGTTGCGGTTCATACTTAAAATTGCCTGCGAACGTGACCAAGTCTCCCCCTCACATGAGGGCTAGTCCCCCCGTCACATTCCACGGACGACGAGAAGGGTCGCCAAGGCCCTAAACCCCCACCCACCGCACCACATCGCCCTCCACCACACACGCATACGCACCCGGCGGCAATGCCGCCAACGGTTCCAACACCAACCGCTCGACCGTGCGCAACACCTGGCGACCGCCGTACTCGCGGCTGAATCCCACCCGCTCGATCGCGCCCAACAACTCCGGCGTCGCCGACACGTCGTACCCGCGCGAACGCAACGTCTGCATCGCCGCCTCGGTACGCATCGCCGCAATCGCACTCACTGCCTCGGCCGACAACGGCGAAAACACCAGAATCTCGTCGATGCGATTGAGCAACTCCGGACGCATCGTGCGCTTGAGCACATCCATCACCGCCGCAGTGTCGGCACCCGCCGACTGCGACGTGTCGATGAACCCCGCCTTGCCGGTCGCACTGAACACCTCGGCGCCGAGGTTGGTGGTCATCACGATCAC
>CAIYMF010000162.1 GCA_903927265.1 uncultured bacterium
CGTCCACACGTTCCCGCGAGTTCATCAGTTACACGGGTTATCAGGCTCCTTTGAGCCGCGCAGGTGATGAACTCGCGCGCAGCGAGGGTCGCGAGTACTACGTTGAGAATGAAGCATCCGCGATGAGGCTCAAGGAGTCAGACGTGACCACACCCGACCGCTCACATGCCATGGATCACGTGATCGTCGTGCTGTTCGAGAACCGATCACTGGACAACCTTCTGGGTCACCTCTACGGGCCTGACGACGGCAAGATCTTCGACGGAGTGCGTGGCAAGGAACTGAGCAACCCCGTTCCGCAATGGGCCGAGAACCAGCCGCCGGATGGCAGCGGACGCGTCGCGGTGTACGTGGGCGAGGACATGGACGCACCTAACCCAGACTCGGGTGAGGAATACATGCACACCAACACTCAGGTGTTTGGCGTGCTCGACGAGCAGAATCGCTTCGCGGGCGGCGATGAATTCAAGCCGCCGTTCAACGCTCCGCCCGAAGGCGCCACTCCCACGATGGACGGCTTCGTCACTGACTACATCTCATTCCTCACCTGGGAGATGGGTCGCCAACCCACGTACGACGAGTACGCCCAGATCATGCAGTGCTACACCCCTGAGCAAGTGCCTGTGCTCAACGGATTGGCGCGTGAGTTCGGCGTCTTCGACCACTGGTTCTGCGAAGTGCCGTCGCAGACGTTCATGAACCGCTCGTTCTGGACGGCCGCTACCTGCTCGCCGCGTCCGACCGGTGGAACGGCCAACGCACCGATTGGTCACTGGATTCACGACAACACCGCCGAGACGATCTTCAACCGACTCGAAGCCCACGGCCGCACCTGGAAGGTCTATGTCGAGGGTGACACCGGCGCCTCGCTCACTGGCCTTATCCACTGGCCCCAATTACACGAGCGTTTCGCCACACACTTCGTGCCGTTCAGCGAATTCGAAAAGGACGCCGCGTCGGGCACCCTGCCCGACTTCGCCATGATCGAGCCGAACCTACTCGTCGGGCACGGCGACTACCACCCCGCAGCCGGAGCCGCGCTCGTCAAGGGTGTGACATTGGAAGTCGACGTTCCCTCATCGATCCTGTCGGGTGAAGCCTTCCTGCAGCGACTCTTCGACGCGTATCGCGGTATGCGGTCGCCCGATGGGGCCAACGTCTGGAACACCACGCTGCTGATCGGCTGGGATGAGCCAGGCGGCACCTACGACCACGTTCCCCCCGGCCCTGTTCCTGCACCCGATAAAGAGGCGCCCGAGGGCCAGTACGGCTTCCGCTTTGATCGATCGGGATACCGCGTGCCGGCGATTGTGGTTTCTCCGTGGGTTGAGCCCGGTTCGGTCTACAACGACGAGCATCGTCACACCTCGCTGATCGCAACGTTGCGCACTCTGTGGGACATCGGAGACGCGTTCACTGAGCGAGACAAGGCCGCCAAACCCATCGACTACGTATTCAGTCGCGAGACGCCGACCGACCCCGACACCTGGGGAGTTCCGCGTGCCAACCCGGTACCCGAGTGGCAGATCAACTGGGAAGCCAACGATCGCACTCTGAGCAATCTGGGCAAGGTCGCCATTCCCGGCCTGATTAAGACAGCCAAGGAGAAGGGGTGGCCGCTGCCGCCGCAGCTGGAGGATCCCAACTTCCACCTCACCACGAATCTGGCGTTCCACGCCCAGCAGTTGCTGTTCAAGCGCATCTGGCCGCAGTTGGGTCCGCAGGGCGTGGACTTCGATCAGATCAAGGCAATCGTGGCGCAGGATCTCGCGGACGCCGTCAAGCCCGAGGAATAGTGTGAGTCTGCTGGTTGATTGAGGCCTTGAAGGTCATTACGGGGAAGCGGGCAACAGCATGGTCGATTACGAACAACGCAATGCAGCGATGGATTCGGTTCGCGCACGCCGAACGCGCCTCACGGCCATCTTCGCGGCCTCGGTCAGCGGATTCATGCTGCTCACGCTTGTCGGCGCGGGTAGTGCAGCAGCGTCGCCGGCTCGGCTCGACAAGTGGCAATCCCCCGCTGGGACGACGAAGTGCCGGTACGTCGCGGACGGCCACGGCCTGCACGGGAGGGGCACGTTGGAGTGCCTTGTAACTCAACGTGGATGGCTTGTTCGCTGGAATGGGCGCTGGTCGACGGCGGGTGTTCGTATCACGAAGGCAACCGCGACTCAGAAGGCGCGATTTGCTGGCGCTCGGAAGGCCACCTATCGGTACTTTCCGTCATTGACTATGGGGCCACGTCGAAACTGGGGAGAGTGGGGTTCTAGCGGCAGTCCCGAGCCAGACGGACTTGCGAGCGCTTACTACTGTGCGGTCCACCGCGTCTATGGAAGTACGTGCACTACACGCGATGCTGACGACATGGTGGGTATCAACTTCAGGAGCGGAGTCGTGTCGATTTTCGTCGGCGGCGGAGCCAACGGCACTGATTCGTACACCTGGACAGGTTCCCGTTGGCGCTTCTCCAGTACTTAGAGGAAGCGTGATTCGAGTGCTGCGACTGATCGTGAGCCCTCGCACCTGAGGTTGCCGCAGTCGGGACACCGACGCAGTCGAGCCTGAGGAGTAGGTTGCTTCTGCCGGTTGATTGAGGCGATGACGGGGAGGGGGCCGCGTGCATCACTTATCCATATCGGCACAACGCTTGTTAGAGATCCCCGCGGTGTTGTTCGTGTTCTTCGCTGTGGTGATTCACAGCCTCGCGACCGAAGACCTGCAGCCGTACGACGAGTCTGGCTACATGGCAGCCGGGCTCGTGGGTCCATTGAGCCGCGAATTTGGATTTTCGGATGGGCCGACATACTCGGACATGTACTGGCTGCTCAGTCACGGATCTTCCGATCCGGTCGTGCTTTACCTTGCTGGCCGTGCAATGGCGGCATTACTTCTTGTCTTCGGGGTGTGGCTGTCGGCGCGGCTGTTGTCGAACGCTGCCCTTGCGTGGGTGGCTGCGGCAACTATCGCAGCCTCGTTCGGACCATATGCGTGGCCAGGCGTTGCCGCACCGGCCACTGCGGCAGTCTTGGTGGCCCTCGCATTATGTGTGCGTTTCCCCGGGCCGTTTTCCCTTGGCGCCGGAACCGGGTTGGTCTGGTTGGCCGCAGGTTCAAGGCCGGAATTGGTGTGGGCGGCGGTCATCGCCAGCTGCACCTCAGTCATCTATTGCGCATGGTGGTGGAGAGCACGGCACATTGGGCAGCGACGCATGGCGATTTACGCTCTCGTGGTGGTCGCGGCCGGAACCGTTGTCGTGCCCGCCGCCCTCATCTTCATGCATGGTTCCCCGTTTGCCGATGGTGGGCGTTCCTGGGTCGCTTTCTCGCAACACTTTTCCATACGAAACGCCGTGGGCGGCGAGAATCCGTGGCTTGATTCGGGGTTGGTTGTGGCGCGCAGTTTTCCCGGCGCCAGCAGCGTTCGAGAAGCCCTTCAGACAAGTCCCGGGGCATTTCTCGGTCACGTCGGTGCGAATCTGCGCGAAATCCCGTATTCGGTCATCCATCTCCTCGGCTCCTCCACAACGACCGTTCACCCTTATCGATTCATTGCTCCTGCGTTGTTCCTCTCGGTCGTAGGTGGGCTGGTCGTGGCCCTGATCGCAGGTAGGGGCCGACTTCGGGAGCAGTGGCGACACCTGCGGAACCGGCTGATCAGCAGGGATTTAATCGGCGCATGGGTGATTCTCGCTGTGTGCATCGCGACTGTGCTGGCTTCGATTTGCGTGATTTACCCGAGGGTGCACTACCTTCTCATTCTGCAAGGGGGATTGGTGGTGCTTGTGGTTGCACTCCACAAGCACCTTGGTTCGCAACGGTTCACTTCTGCAATTCCCGTGGCTGTGGCAATCGTGGGATTTACTGCCTTCTCGTTCGTGGTTGCCCAGGAAGTGCTTACGCGTGCGGTGCATCCTGCGCCCGTTGCGAGCGCCATTTCTCGTATGAATGCCGTGGATCAGGAGTGGCGGATTCTGGGCGACGGGAAAGCCATGGATGTGTATTTGCCGCGCATGACTGCGGTCATGAACGTGGTTCCGAAGCAAGGCGAGACCCTGTCGGACCTCTTGGACCGTGAACGCATCAATGTTGTCCTCAGAGAAAGCCCATCGGCTGCTCAGCCATGGACCACCCTCCCGGAATTTCAAGACTTTCTGGCAAACCCGCAGCGATACGGGTTCACCTACGCGAGCGTGGGGTCAGATTTCCTCATCCGCCAAGGAGTCAGCGACGGATGACTGAGGGAATCCTCAGATACGAGTGCTGATTCCCCTCATGAGGTGAATTCCGTCTTCCTTCGTACGTGCGGCTCAGTGTCATGCGGGTAACAGGGCTCTGGAATTGACGATGCAAACCTGCTTACCATCGTGGCAACTCTCGGGAGGCCGCCATGACCACTTCATCCACTGCAACCGCTCAGAACACCTCACCGCGACGCCACCTCATGCGGGTAAGCGCCATCTTCGGAGCGGCCGCCGTTGTGTCGGCTCTGATCGTCGCTCCGGCGCTCGCAGTCGTCCCACCGTCTACTGTCCTCGGCGTCAACGGGAACAGCAGTGCGATCAGCGGCGACGGTCGGTGGATGGCCTTCTCGTCGCCTGCCAAGCTCGTCGCCTCCGACACTAACGGGCGGCGCGACGTGTACCTCAAGGATCTCAGTGCGGGCACCGTGCGAATCGTGTCCGACCCCGATGGGTCTGCGGGCGTGCGGCAAGCCAATGGTGATTCTGACCCGCTCGCCCCCTACGACTCGTCGATCGGCATCTCGGTCGATGGTCAGTACGTCGTGTTCGGAAGTCGAGCCAGCAACCTCGTGGCGCACGATGCCAACGGCAAGAGCGATGTCTTCCGGTGGAATCGCGCGAATGGCGCAATCGAATTGGTCTCGGCCAAGGTGGGCTTGCCCACGACGTCGTCCAATGGCAACAGTCAGCATCCGAAGGTGTCAGGCGACGGACGATACGTCTCCTTCCAGTCGTTTGCCTCGAACCTCGTCGCCCCACAGCCTGCCGGCGCGATGAATGGCCCGCAAATTCTGGTGCGTGACATGGTCACCAAGAAATCGACGTATACATCGCTCGCACCAGGAGGAGTGTTCCCCAACGGTGGCTCGAAGCATGCCGACATATCGGCCGACGGGAAGTGGGTCGCATTTGATAGTGAGGCGAGCAACTTGGTGGCCGGTGACGCCAACGGTGTGGCTGATGTCTTCCGACGAGGCTTGGTATCCAACGCAATCACGCTCGTGAGCAAGGCGGCGAATGGCGCTGCCTCTGCCGCGCTGTCGACCCATCCGAGCATCAGTGGCACCGGCCGCTTCGTGGCCTTCGAATCCGAAGGTCAACTGGTTCCGGCTGACAACAACGTTTCTGGCGATGTGTACGTGCGTGACCTCATGGCGGTACTTCCGGCCGCACTCACGGCGCTGGTGTCGTACGACGGCGGCGGTGGCGTTGACGTGCTCGGCGTCGACGCCAAGTTCGCCGCCATCAGTGCCGACGGCTCGCGGGTGGCGTGGTGCCTTGATGACACCGGCTTTATGTTCCCGATGGCGTTCTACTCGACCTGGGCCCTGGGTACGCGTAACAGTACGGCCCGCTCGTTGGAGCGCTTGTCGATCAGCGGAAACGGCAAGGTCGTAGGCGGCACTGAGTGGGAGAACTCGGACAAGACCACGGCAGTTCGCTTCCCGGCGTCAACCGGTAACCCCCTTCCGGCCATCGCCTTCATCCCGGGCTTCGCAGTGGTCACTGACAGCACCAGCGGCGTCGCGAAGGTCACCGTCAACGGAGCGGTGAAGCGCGTTGGCGGAGGCGGCAAGGTAGCTATCGTCGCCGGTCAAACCCTCAAGGTGTGGAACGGTTCGGGGCGCACAAAGTCTGCGGTGGCCTGAACGAGCATTAGGAAACTGGCGGATTCTGCGGCTGTCCATCCGGGTTGGGCCACGAAGACGTGGTCACCGCCGGAGTGCGATCGCGGTCAGCAAGCACTGTGGCCAGTTGCTCAGCAAGGTTGTCGCGACCTGTCGTGATGCCGATGACGACGATGGCGAGCACTGCGAGCAGCAGCAACAGCGTTGGCCGCCGGTCAATGGGAGCGGTGATTAACTCGTTGAGGGCCTTGGCCTGAGTGGCTGACGCGGTGTCGATGGCACTCGAAAGAGTGAGGAGGTCCTGGCTGGACTTTGCGTTGAGGCCGTTTTGAGCATCAAGTTGACGACCAATGATCGACAGCAGATCGCGCGCGACCCAACCGTTCACCACTGTCTGCTGTGGTGCACCTTCGGCCGAACTGTTGTTGATCTCGGCGGCAGACAGTGCACCGGCGATGTCGGATTCAAAGGACGGCGCCGTCGCAACTGAGTTGTCGCGCGTTGTCGTCTGCACACTCACAGCACTTGGTGTCGCTGGAGCCAGTAAGAACGTGACCGCGATGGCGGCAATTCCGATGAGACCGAGCAACACCAGTCGAGCTGTTCGCATGATGACCCCTAGGCGCGCCGCAGCTCGGTTGCCACGGATTCTTTCAGCGTAGGGGGGCGTGCATGAATGCGCGCAAAGCACTGTGGCTCCCATCCCGTGAAGGATGAGAGCCACAGTGGTGGAGCGATGACTTACGGAGTGTTCGACTTCACGCTCCACACTTCAGCACCAGGTGTAAGCGGGGCGAGTAGGTCGCCACCAGCTGGTTGGAAGTCGGGAGCGATGATGGCCGACGCTGTTCCGAAGTACAGGTTGCCGTCACTTCCCTTTTCGATGGTACGGATGCCGTAGTTCCACAAGCCGAAGCTGACCGGCAGAGCCTTCTGCTGCCAGTTGACGGCATCATCGGAGTAGAACAGTTCAGCCGAACCGCGAGGCAATACCCCGAGGATGTCTTCGCTGAACGTACCGAGGTAGATGCGCCCGAGGTACTCGTTCATCGACCACGGGTAGGCGTTGGCCGAGTTGCCAAAACCATCAGTGGTCAGTGTCGAGAAGTTCGACCCATCACCCGTTCCGTTCCAGAGGAACAACTGGAATCCGGCCTGGCTGTTGGCGTCGTCTGCAGCAACATCTGCAAGTCCGACGAACAGTCCCTTGGAGCTGGTGAACAGTTCCAACACGCCCAGCGTTCCGACTGCACTCGGCAGGTTCGGAATCAGGGTGGGGTCGGCGGTGGGCACGATGCATGCTGCGGTGGGTGCACACGGTGGGGTGACGCCCGGGTACTGGTAGAGGTAGTCCTGATCGACGTTACCGCCGAGACCGATGATCAGCTTGCCGTTGAGAACGGCGAGTGTTGTGACTCCGGTCTTGTTGAACTTCTTCACCAAAGCCCATGTGTCGTTCGATGAGTCGTACGACCACAACTCGCCACCGGCAACATTGAAGGTGCCGACGTACAACTTGCCGTTGAAGCTGGCCATCGAACGAATCGACACATTGGTGTTACCCGAGTTGGCTGCCTGCGTGCGAGTGGTGGCGCAAGGGCCGGAGACGGCGCATGAAGCGATCGGAGCGAACGACTTGCCGTCGGTTGACTTCATGACCTGTACGCCGGGGAAGTCCCAACGTGCGTCACCAGCGAGTTGACCGTTCCATGAGCCGAGGTTGATGCCCATGACGAACGAACCGAGGTCGGAACCTGCGTACAGCGCACTGCTGTGCGTCTGCATGATGCGGAAGCCCTGCGAGTTGGTGCTGTCGACCTTCCTGCTCCACGTCTTGCTCTTGTAGTCGAAGCGCCAGATTTCGGCGTACCGAGTGTCGGCAGCCGCATTGGTCGGTGTACCGGCGGTGCCGCTATCGAACAACTCGAGGCACGCAAGACCCTTATAGATCGCAGGAAGTGCCAGAGCCGGGTTCGCCTCACATCCCTGCACGAGGGGAGTGGGGTTCTGAAGCGCGTTGTAGTCGAAGTAGGCGTTCTTGGTGCCTACGACGAGGCCGCCGTTGAAGTCCTTCATCGACCACGCGTACTTGTTCCACACGTCGCCAAATCCGCGGCCAACGGCAGTGTTGGTGCCCGACACCTTGGAAGCCATCTGGTCGGTCCACGGTGAGGCCGAGCACTTCAGTGAGAAACTCGACGACAGGCTAAAAGGCGTGATTGCGCCATTGTTGTAGGTCACCGACACCTTGAACTTGAGGGTGACGTTGTCCTGAGCCTTCTGCGAAGGCGTCTGGCCAGTTCCTGTGCGCGGGTCGCCCTTCAGGCGAGCGTCGAGGTACAGGTCGCCCTTGAAGTAGGTCGTGGAGTTTGTTGCCGCGCGAACGACGAGTCGAGCGTCAAGGCGGTAGGTGATACCTGACGTGGCGCCCGTGCCGGTTCCGCGGGCGTCGACCTCGAACTTGAGCCGCTGAACGCCCCTCTCAGTTTCGATGCGCGCCTTGACGGTTCCGTCAACGAGCAGGTTGACCTGCTCGCC
>CAIYMF010000163.1 GCA_903927265.1 uncultured bacterium
CCAGATACAACTGAGCAAGGTCGATCTTGGCGAGGTCTGATGACTTACCCGACGCGGTGATCGACCCGGAGCCCAACACGTAGGCGCGATCGGAGAGATCAAGTGCGAGGCGGGCATTCTGTTCAACCAACACTGACGTGACACCTTCATCGCGTAGGTGCGCGATGAGTTCGAAGATCTGATCGACAATGCGAGGGGCGAGACCTAACGACGGTTCGTCGTAGAGAATCACTGTGGGATGCGCCATGAGCGCTCGCGCGATCGCCAACTGCTGCTGCTCGCCGCCCGACAGAGTTCCGGCCGACTGACTGCGACGTTCGCCCAAAATTGGAAAGCGGTCGTACGCAGCTTCGAGGTCATCCTTCAACGTCGACCCACGTGACATCGAACCGATGCGCAGGTTCTCTTCGACCGTGAGTGGACCGAAGATGCGCCGACCTTCAGGAACCAATCGCAGTCCGGCTCGAGCAGCCTTCTCGGGTGCACCCCCGACGACCGGTCGGCCCTCGAGCAACACCTGGCCCGTGACCGGCTTGTGCACGCCCGCAATGGTGCGCATGAGCGTTGACTTGCCAGCGCCGTTAGGCCCCAGCACGCCAACGATTTCGCCACGCCCTACTTCCAGGGAGACCTCTCGCAGGGCCGTCACGGCCCCGTACCTCACCGTCAGTGAGGTCACCGCGATGACTGGTTGATCAGCCACCACTGTCGAGGCAGTTGAGGAACTCGATGTCACGAGTTGCTCGCCCACAAGAGGTCTCCCCTTCGAAGCATCAGGGGTTCGGCAGCGTCGCTGGGAACTCCGGCTGCGCAAGACAGGTGAACGTGGTCTGGTCCATCTTGATCAGCGAGACAGCCTTCTTGGCACGACGGGTTTCGGGGTCCATGACCACCTTGCCGGTCACGCCGTCGTGGTTGACGCCCTTGAGTCCGTCAAGAATCGCGCTCGGCTCGGCCGAGTTCGCGGTCTTGATGATGCCCGCAAGAATCATGATTTCGTCGTAACCAAGCGCGGCTACCACCGAACTCGGGTCCTTGCCGAAGCGCTTCTTGTAGTTGGCATAGAACTCAGCGATCTTCGGGTCGGCCTCGGCCGTGCACACACTGGCGCTGTAGACCATGCCGTTGATGGCCTTGGCACCAGCATCGGCCAACGACGGGTCGAGGTTGCCATCGGTCGAGAGCACCGGGATGGTGACACCCGCGTCACGCAACTGCTTCATGAACACCTGCGTGTCCGGCGGGAACATCGGCGTGAAGATCATGTCGGGTGCTGGCTTGACGTTGGCAATCTTGGTGACGACTGCTGAGAAGTCACCAGAACCAATCTGGAAGGTTTCGTCAGCAACAACCTGACCACCACCTGCGGTGAAGATCTCCTTGAAGTACTTGGGCAGGTTGGCTGTGTACGGGTATTCGGGTGAGCCGAGGGTCAGCGCCGTCTTGTACCCCTGCTTGAGTGCGTAGCCGGCAACCGTGGCGCCCTGCACCGTGTCGTTCATGATGAGTTGGTAGGCGCAGGTTCCCATGTCGTTGACCAACACCGGCGATGTACCGTCACCCGTTGAGATCGGAATGTTGGCGGCGCATGCAAGTTGTCCCTGGGCCGGAACAGTGTCACCCGTGGTTCCGATGAGGTACACCGAACCGTCGTCGATCAACTGCTGCGTGACCTTGCTTGACTCGGCCGGGTCGTTGCGCTGATCGACCACATTGAGCGC
>CAIYMF010000164.1 GCA_903927265.1 uncultured bacterium
AGGGATCTCCGCGGGTCGCGGATTTATTGCGATTGCGATTGTTGTCCTTGGGCGGTGGTCCGCGGTTGGTGTTAGCGGCGCAGCGTTGTTGTTTGGTGCGGCCAGTGCGCTCCAGTACTTCGCCCAAGCGATGGGGTGGGGGATTCCCTATCAGTTTGCGCTGGCCCTCCCGTATGTGCTGACCCTTATCGCACTCGCGGGAGCTGGGGGACGCGCCGCCGCGCCGGCGGCGTTGGGCGCGCGCGGCTAGAGCGCAGCTTTACGCACGGCTCGGCGCACAGCTTGTGAGGCAGGGACGCTCAGCGCGCGTCGCAGCCTAAGGCGGCAGAGCTCCACCGCAGCCGCCAGGTACCGGGCTGTGGCCGATCGAGGATTTCAATCTCCTCGCCGTGATCACCGCTGCGTGACATCGCCATGATCATGCGCGACTCATGTAGCGCGACCGCTGCGAGCAGATCAGCGCCGACGACTTTGTCCTCTGGCCCTGACTCGCGGCGCGACCAGGCAATGCGCCAGGCGTCTTTTGCCGTCGCATCAGGCTCCGTGATCATTGTCAGAAGTTCGAGGCGCGGATTCGACTCCGTGCCGAGTGTGCGTGTGGAGATAGTGATCCAGACTGGTGTTCCGTCTGCGGTCATCACGCGCCACGACTCGCGCACCACCACAGGAAGTCCACGGAACGGAGCGGAGGTGGAATCCTCTGGAATAGTCCCTGCGAGTCGGCGTAAGCGAACGATGGTTGCGCTTGAGTCCCGTGGGGGGAGGTCATCCAGACTGGAGATGCCGATTGGATTTGCGACGCCAGAATCCAGTGCGAGCGACCAGACCGGCACTCCTGGTCGTGTCGGTGTGGTGACAGTGGCGGTACGCTGGCGCGCGCACTCGCGGGTCGCGGGGCCTGCAACCAGTAACGCTGGTTGCAGCTGCGGGTCGTGTGAAAACAGTTCGACAGTCCGCGGTACCGCCGTCAACGAGTCGCGGGCAAAGACAACGGGAGCGCCGCGCTCAACAGACATAACAGCCACTACTCCGCCAAGCGAGTCGTCCCACGCGGTGATGGCGGGGGCTGACTGCGATGCCGTGCCCCCACTCACAACACGAGTGGCCACCTCTGGATGCGCCGACTTGATCGCTGGTACGTCGCTCTTTCCGCAGGCCAGCGCAGACAGCAACACGAGAGCCGGCGCGAAGCGCCGTGGAGCTCGTGAGTGGAAGACTGAAGCGATGTGCGAATGCATCATAGGCGCGGTGGAAGCCAAGGTCCCACAAGATCCCAATGCCATGCGTCGCGACGCACGTCATCGCGTGGATCACGCAGCGGTTTGAACTGCAGCCGATGGGGATTCAATCCCACGCTGATACCCCATCGCACCAAGGTGAATCGATCCGTCGACACTAAATGCGCCATCGGACGACCCTTCCACACGTGCCGATGCAACCAGAGGCCCCCCGACATTGCGTGAATCATCCCGTCGCGCCGTCGCTCGAACTCAATCCACGGCCCTTCAATTCGCCACTCGCGTGTGTCGCTTACTGACACCCGATCAACCCTTCCGTGGTCGCTGGGGGTTGTGGCGACACTGTCCCCACGAAAATCGCACAGGTCAGTGGATACGACGCCGGGTGTGTCGCAATAGCAGAGAAGCCGGTTCTGCCGGCGGTGGTAATCGACAAGACCACCCCGGGCGACGTCGAGAACACCAAATCCGTCATCGACTTGGAATAGACTGCATTCTCGTAAAAGTACGATTCCTCGGCAACCGCAAGGTTGCGCAGGTCTGACTTGAGCGAGGCGGCGTTTGCTTTTCCCTTGGTGTTCTTGAATTGGGGGATTGCGATGGCCGCCAAAATGCCAATCAGCACCACCACAATCACCAACTCAATCAACGTAAATCCACACCAGCGCCTGATAGCCAGCGAGTACTCCTTCCGATCCGTCATCGAGCCTCCACCGCGTGTGAGGGTTATCGCTTTGTCTCGAGCCAGTTCGGCCCAGTTCCAATATCGACCACCAGCGGAACATCCAGTTGCACCGCTGTGGTCATCTCGTGATTGACCAAGGCCCGCAACGCCTCGAGTTCGTCCGGCGGACACTCAAACACGAGTTCGTCGTGCACCTGGAGCAACATCCGGCTCTTCAGCGCGCCAGCTTGCAGCGCATGATGCAGGCGAATCATCGCCACCTTGATCAAATCAGCCGCCGACCCCTGAATCGGGGAGTTCTGCGCGGTGCGCTCGCCAAAGGCACGGATGTTGAAATTCCGATCGTTGATTTCCGGGATGTAGCGACGACGTTTGAAAATCGTCTCCACATACCCTTTCGCGCGCGCCTCTTCGACGGTGGTGTCGAGGAACGACCGGACACCGGCGAATCGCTCGAAGTACGTCTCAATAAACGCCTTCGCCTCAGAGACCTCGATCTTCAGCTGTCGCGACAGGGCAAACGCTCCCTGCCCGTAAATCGTCGCAAAGTTAATCGTCTTGGCGCGCGCGCATCTCGCTCGTGACGGCACTGAGGTCAACGCCAAAAATAATCGCGGCGGTCTGACGGTGAATGTCACCGCCTGCCTTGAAGGCTTCCACAAATGCCGGATCATGCGACAGATGCGCGAGCAAGCGCAGCTCGATCTGCGAATAGTCAGCGGCCAGCATCGTCCACCCGGGCTCCGGAATGAATCCTTTGCGGATTTCCTTGCCGAGTTCGCGCCGGATGGGAATGTTCTGAAGATTCGGATCACTCGAGGCCAGTCGCCCGGTGCTCGCCACATGTTGATTGAACGACGTGTGCAAGCGCCCGTCGCGTGGATTCACCAGCACGGGGAGCGTGTCGAGATAGGTGCTCTCGAGCTTCGCAAGTTCACGATACTCCATCAACAACGACGGCAGGGCGTGCCCTTCTTCTGCCAGTTCCGTCAGGACCGACGCATCGGTACTTGGCCCTGTCGATGTCTTCTTCTTGACGGGAAGTCCGAGTTTTCCAAAGAGAATGACGCCGAGTTGCTTGTTGGAGTTGATGTTGAACTCCTC
>CAIYMF010000165.1 GCA_903927265.1 uncultured bacterium
ACCCTGTCCCGTTACGGTTGGCGGTTTTCCACTCATGCAAGAAAACCACGCATTCGCGATCAAGGCATCTTGAGAGCAGGGTGTTCGGAGTCCCCAAATAGGGGGACGTCACTGTGAGGGCAGGAGGGACAGCAAATGGCTCTTGCACTCGGGCGACAGCTGCCGCCACGTTCGGATCAGCGCTAGGTTCATGCAGGTGACATCCGGGGAAAGCCAATCAGGGCCACCCGATTCGATGGTCGAGTTACGACTACCTTTCTTCCCGCCCTATGACGCGCAGCAGGTCGGGGGCTTCCTTCGTGCGCGCGCGATAGCGGGCTTGGAAGAGCACGACGACTTAGGCGAGGGCTGGGTGCACCGCCGTGCGATTCCACTGCCCACCGGCCCCGTCATCGTCGAGGTGTCTGTAGGCGATGGTCATGTTCTGATTCGCACAGATATCGACCGATCAGATACGTCGCACCTGGAAGCCATTGTTCGGCAGTGGCTTGATTTGGATGCCGAACCTCAGTCACTCAATGAGGCGCTCAGTCGCGACGATGTCCTGCGGCCGCTCGTTAGATCGCGACCTGGAATGCGGGTGCCCACGACCGTTGATGCGTGGGAGACGCTGGTGCGCGCCATTGTCGGCCAGCAAGTGTCAGTCGCCGGTGCCACGACCGTTCTCGGCCGTCTTGTCGCCGCGACGAGGTCGGCATCGGAGCCCGCCCTTGGGCCGTTCCCCGAAGCGTGTGCGGTGGCGGACTTGGGCGTCGATCGAATCGCGCAGCTTGGAATGCCCGGTGCTCGCGCGCGTGCGCTCGCGCTGGTTGCCCAGACGGCAGCGACGGGAGAGGTAGACCTGCGCAACCCCGACCGCGCAGCACTTCGTATGCAATTACTTGCAATGTCTGGCATAGGCCCGTGGACGGTCAACTACATGCAACTGCGCGGACTGGGCGATCGAGACGCGTTTCCGGAAACGGACCTCATTCTCAAGAACAATGCGCGTCGACTGGGGTTACCCGATCAAGCACGGGACTTGGCGCTGTATTCGCAAAGGTGGAGTCCGTGGCGCGCTTATGCGGCTCACCACATTTGGAGTCTGCCCCAGGGATGACACTGGTGATGCCTCGGTCACATCAACGGTGCAGTAGTCATTGTCGGTACGGTGACTCCTGCGCCCAGTAGGTTGTCGACGTAGAGGTTGCGGAGTGTGAGTAGGGAGATTGATGTCGAAGCCAGGACGGATCTGGGGTTCGCTCCTCCTCTTCGTTGCGGCCGTATCGATGATTTCCTTATGGCTGGATACCGCGGAGTCCCTTACCTATTTCGCTGATGGGAATATCGCGTATAAGGTCTCGTACCTCACTTTGCTTTGTCCGCTTATCGCGATCGCGGCTGGCGTTTTCTGCGCGGTGGGTATTCGAGCGGCTGCTCTGGGACTTGCGATCGCGGCCCTCGTTCTGAATCTGGTATCGACGATGTCGTCGGCGTTGGGTGACAAGCTCGAATATCCCGACGAGTTTTCAGTCGGATGGTCTCTCAAGTACTACTTCCTCGGACAGGGACACAACGCGGATGACCTCCCGGCATTCCAGCCAGGCGTGGCGGCGTATGGACTCGTCGCTCCTCTGCTCCTCGTGGCGGCCGTAGGCGTCATCGCTGTCTGTGTGCCGCGGGCATTCGGCGCTGCAGGGATTGCCAATCCGCCTGCCGTTTAGCGTGATGCGTTAGTTCTGGAGACGTCGTTACACGCTACTTGCTGATCGTTAGTGTGCACGTCGCTTTCGTTGGGCCGCGAGCGTGCGCGTGATGAAGACGTTCGCGATCGCCGCGGCCACGATCGCACCGACTCCGAGAATGGGTGTGAGGGTTGTCAACCATTCAGCGGGCATTGCGGTTGATGTGGTCGATGTGACTGCGCCATCGCTTGAGACGCTTCCGCTGCCCGACGACGTTGAGGGGTTCGCGCCGGAAAGTTGCGAGAGCAGGCCGTACGCCAAGTAGTACGCGGGTAAGGCGATGATGCTGCTCGGAAGTGTGATGAGAGTGGCCAACAAG
>CAIYMF010000166.1 GCA_903927265.1 uncultured bacterium
CACGTGATCACCTTCGGCGGCAGCCTGCTGCATTTGAAGTGAGGCGGCCAGAAGCCGGGATTGCACGGTGTTGTGCAGGAACGAGGCGACATCGGACTCGACCTGTCGGCGATGCAGTTCACCGAGGTGCTCATCCCAGTCGTCGTCGGCGATACGTTCACGCAGTTCAACCAACATCGCTTCACGGTCGAGGATGACGGTGTTGGCGATCGCCCCGAGAACGAATGCGAGTGGGATAGCAGCGGACAGTAGAAGGTGCACCGATTTGGTAAGGGGCACAGTGGCAATTGAGTCGACGATGGCCACCTCTACATTTGCAGGCAGTAGGAGAAGTAGCACGTACATTGCGATGTTCCATGGCAGTCGATGCTCTCGGCCGAAGTGAGTACACGTGATCACAATGAGGGCCACCAGCGCACTGCTGATGAGCCCTGCGTAGAGCCCGAGGGGCCAGCCCACACCGACCAGGCTGTTCCACACCAGCAGGACAGCCATGAGGGGTACCGCCCGTCGCCACGGAACGGGCGCGGTCAGCACCCGACGGATGAAGTCGAGGGGGCTGCGTGGTGGGGCAATGACGGGCGCGCGGTCAAACCAGAACTGGTGGCTCAGGGGTCGCAAACGCTCCTCGATGGCGTCTTGTACAAGCCGTGCTGTCCGTGCGTAGTCACGCGAAATACTCTCGGAACCGAGCGCCGTGGATATCGGGGCAGAGGCATCGGCGATCTTTGCCGACACCTGACGGACCTGGTGCGACGAGTGATGGTCGTCGACCACGCGCAACTGCAACTCGTGCATGGCCAACTCGTCAACCAGCGTGGTGAGATCGGCCTGATAGCGATCGTTGGCTCCGAGTGCTGCTCCGATGAGGACTAGCCATAGTCCGAAGATGATTCCCGACGAGACGACACGCACAGCAATGGGAGTACTGGTTGGCAGATCGAAGGTTGCCGGCAGCACGGCCAGCACGACTCCTCTCGCCGCGCCGGCAAGAACCGCCACGCCGATCGTCGCCACACGCGTTGCGAGGAGGTTGTAGTTGCGTCGCCGAAGTAGAAAGTTGCCACAGAGTACGACGGCACCGAGCGCAAGTTGCGCGATCGCGCCGACGAAAAGCCAGGCCCCCACTTCACCAGCAGAAACAAAGGGATCGCTGGTGGTGGTCAGAGCCGAGGGAATGCCAATTGGAACACTGAGCAGAAAGGTCATCAGCCCGATCGTGCGCGCATTGCCCAGCAGCGACAGGAAACGGCGGTCAAACATCAGGTCGGCAACTCGGGCAGCTTGCCCGCGAGTTCGAGGTACGCGCGTGCCAACTGCACGTAGTGGTTGCTAGAACTATCGCGCGGGACACCCAAAATCTCACTGAGTCGTTTGATCATTTGCTCAACCGCCTTGACGCTGACATTGCGTTCATCGGCAATCGCCTGAGTACTGCGCCCTTCGGCGACAAGGCGAAGCACCTCCAACTGAGCCTCGGTGAGAGGTGGCAGGCCGTCGGGCAGGGCGGCGCGACTGCCCAGCGGGGTGCGTGCTGCGGAGATGACTCGCGTGACGATGGCAGAGAAGTCGTGCACGTCTGCCTTGCTCAGGTACGTGGTTCCGCGCGGCATGGCGATCATGCCGGGCGCGATGAGGCGCGGATCGCGGTAGGTCGACAGCAGAACCAGTCCGATTTCGGGTTGACGAATGCGCAGACCATGGGCAAGGTCGACTCCGGTCGGACCGGCTCCGAGGTCGAGGTCGAGCAGTGCGACGTCGGGCATGACCTCGCGCTGCAGTTCGAGGGCTTCGCGTGCAGTCGTCGCGCGCGCCACCACCGACACGCGCTGGTATTCCAGCGCGTTGGACACACTGGCGAGGGTGAACGGATCGTTGTCCACCACCAGTGCGCGAACTCCGGTCATAGCCGTCCTTCGGTCGGGTTCATAACAATGGCGCGAGCATGTGCCTCGCGCAACTACCGATTGGGCAACACGTTAGGGAAGTTTGCTGCCGAGGGGTGATTCGGCCTTACCGTTTGGAAAGACCTACCCGTGGATACGCGGCGCGCTCAGGTGCGAACAAGCCCCTCAACGTGGCCGGGGCCAAAGCGTCGCCGATTGCGCACCGCTTTGCCCCAGGCTGGAAGTGCAACGGCGAGGCGGCGGCGCATTGAAACCGTCGCGCGTTTGTCGAACACCTCGTAGTCAATGTCTTCGACCGCATCCACGATGCCGCAATAGAGAACGCGCGCGGCCTCAATGCAGGGCTGTGATGACGGGTGCAGCATGCCGATACCAACGCGCGACTTCTCTTCAAGTTCGCGTACGCGTGCGATTTGAAACTGCAATGCCTCGCGTACCGCGGGAGTAACGATGCGCTTTTCAAGATCGGCGCGTGTGACGCCAAATTGTGCGAGGTCGTCGAGCGGAATATAGACCCGTCCCCGTTCGAGGTCTTCGCCGATGTCGCGCACGAAGTTGGCGAGTTGGAACGCGACGCCGAGATCCTTGGCCGGTTCGTACGCGTGCGGTGACGTGGGCTCAAGTACTGGAACCATCTGCAATCCGATGACCGCAGCTGAGCCGTAGACGTATTCGTACAGATCGTCGAAGGTCTGATATTCGGTGACAGTGAGGTCCATGCGCATCGAATGCAAGAACGCTTCGAAGTACTCGAGTGGAATGTCCCACCGCTTCACCGTGTCGACCACTGCCATGCACACCGGATCGTCGCTGTGGCCGCGCTGTACATCGGCTAGGAATGCGTCGCCCCAGGTGTGGAGCCAGTGAGCCTTCTGCTCTTCGGTGAGAGTGGATGCGAGGTCGTCGACAATCTCGTCGGCGTAGCGGGCGAACCCATAAAGCGCGTGCACATAGGGGCGCTTGCCCGCGGGGAGTAGCAGGGTGGCGAGGTAGTACGTCTTGCCGTGAGCCGCATTGAGTTCGCGGCACCGTTCATACGACGCACGCATGTCGGGGTCGGTGATACCGGCCGCATCCAACTCCTTCGCGCTCACGGCGGCCATCCTCCCACGTCGAACTGGGGACACCCTCAGGGCGGCTTGGGAGGCCCTGGTCTGACACGATGCTGTGATGCGTCTGTCCCGGTGCACTGTCGTGCAACTGCTCACTGCCGTCCTCGTGGCTTTTGTCGCGCTCACAGGCTGCGGCAGGGGCTCGGATGCGTCGATCGCCACCGGAAGTGCCGCGGCCTCGACTAGTTCGGGCGGTGCCACGACAGAGCAGGGAGGTGTTCTCGCTCCGACTGCGCCCACCACATCGCTGCAGCCCATCACGGTGGCCCAACTGCCACCGCAGGCGGTGGGGACCCTCAAGCTCATTCGCTCTGGCGGGCCTTTCCCGTACAAGCAAGACGGTGTGGTGTTCCAGAACCGCGAACGCATTCTGCCCAAGCAGGCCAACGGGTATTACCACGAATACACCGTGAAGAAGCCGGGTGAGAGTGACCGCGGTCCGTGGCGACTGGTAACCGGTGACAACGGCGCGGTGTTCTGGACCAGTGACCACTACGCGAGTTTCCAGGAAGTGGTGCAACCATGAGCGGCATGAGTGGTGTTCCTCGTCGACTGCGTCACGGAGCCTTGCGTGGTGTGTGGCATTGGCCCGTCGATGCGTCGGCCGAAGAAGTCGAAGCGATTGGTGGCGGACTCGAGTGGCACACGGTGGTACTCGACACCGCTGACGTCGAGAGCAAAGAAGCATTCCTGCAAGCGTGCGCCGAGACGTTCGCGCTGCCCAGTTGGTTCGGCATGAACTGGGATGCGTTGGTCGACTGCCTGTCCGACCTTGATGTGGGGGAGTCGATGGGCATCCTCATTGGGTGGCGCGGCTGGCAGTCATTGGCTGTCGCGGATCCGGAGGAGTTTGCCACTGCCGTCGATGTCTTTGGTGATGCCGCAACTCGTTGGCAGAACGACGAGGTTCCCGGCGCCGTGGTGCTGGTGGGCGAGGCAGACGGTTCGAATCCTGACCTCAGGGTTCTGTGAGGTCGACTCTGTTGGGCCCCACAAACACCAACTGACGCGAGCGTGCCTGCGCTGGTGGGTCGTCGGGCGTGATTCCGTGTGAGAACTGCCGGCCGAGAACGAGTTCACGTTCGCGCGGACTAGCCAGTACGACGAACGCGATAGCGCCGGCGGCAAACAGCATGGCCAAACCGTCTTGAAGTTGCAGGAACGAGTTGGCAGTAGCGCTGGACTCAGCAAGGCCGTAGATGACGAAGGCGGCGGTACCGATCGTGATGGCGCGCAGGTGCCACGGTTTGCGAAGGCCGGTGGCGGCAACGAGGGGAAGGGCCCACAGCAGATACCACGCCTGAATTACGGGTCCGAGCAGCACGACGGCCGTGAATGCCAACGCGGCCGAGCGCACCGGCGAGCGCCCTTCAGGCTTGAAACACAGCCACAGCACGACACCGACGGCGAGCGCCATGGCAAGTAGCCGGAAAACGGTGACCAATAGATCGGTGTAGTCACCAACTCCCAGGGCGTTACCAATCGCGCCGGTGGCCATTCCGACTGCTGTCGAAGGTGAAAGCCAAGTGCGCACACTGCCGGGAGTGGTGAGCGCACGAATCCAGCCGAGTCCCACGCCGATCATGGCGCCCATGATCACCAGCGTGAGCACGGAGATCACAGCAGTCGCCGCCCAGGTGGCGAAACGTCGACCCCAACTCGAGCGACTGCCAGCCCACAACAACCCCACAAACGGCAATGCCAGCAGTGCGATCGGTTTTACGCCTCCCGCGAGCGTCACCAGTAGAACTCCTGGGATGGGTCGTCCCTCGGCGGCGAGGGTGATACCGGCGACCATGAGGCCGACCATGAGTGCGTCGTTGTGGGCACCCGCGATGAAGTGCATGAGGATGAGCGGGTTGAGAACGCCGAGCCATAGCGCCTTGCCGCCGTCGATTCCGTGCAGGAAAGCCAGTCGCGGCACAAACCATGCCATCAGCGCGACCCCGGCAACGGCCACCAACCGCAGCAGCAGACTGCCGAGGAAGGGTGAATCAGGCAGCAGGGTGGCGACCCCACGCTCGATCATCAGAAAGAAGGGACCATACGGAGTTGGTGCCTCAGCCCACATCGGATCGACGCCGTCGTTAAACCAGCCAGGAACAGTGGCGACCCCGTTGGTGTAGGGGTCAATGCCCGCTGCAACGAGTTTTCCTTGAGCAAAGTATGAGAAGACATCGCGACTGAACAGGGGAGCCGCAACCAGCAGCGGGGCGCACCACGCGGCGAGGGCTAGCCAGAGGCGCTGAACGGGGATGCGTACACCTGAGAGCAGGTCGGCACCGAGCACGAGCCATGTCTGCAGCAGGAGTGCTCCGCCGGCGATGAGCATGATGCGTGCAATCGACACACCGATCGGGTTGGTGCGCATGGCGTCGACGACCGACAGATCGAGCAGCGCGGAACCCAGCGGAAGCCAGCCCACACCAATGGAACCGAGAGTGATTAGTCCGGTGGCAACCGCCCCAGGAATGACGAACCTGCTGACGAAAACGGCGCGGCTCGTGGCCTCGTCGGGGATTCCGTCGGCCGTCGTCATAGTGCCTCTAGGATAACGCCGATTCGGCCGTTGGTAACCGAGGTGGCTCGCCGATTAGTCAGCGTGACGCACGCGAGTGGTAGGTGGTGTCCGCGCCTGTGATGCGTTCTGCCGCCAGGCGGCCTGAAACGAGCACCATCGGCACACCCACGCCCGGCTGGGTTCCAGACCCGGCGAACACGACGTTCTCGCCCCACATGTTCGACGGCCGGAACGGGCCGGTTTGCAAGAACGAATGGGCCGCAGCGAAGGGGGCTCCCCGTTCCATTCCGCGGTCGGCCCAGTCTTGTGGAGTCGTGAGGTGTTCGACTTCGATGGCGTCGCCGAAACCGATGTATCCGCGTTCCTCGAGTACGCGCACCACCTCCTCGCGGTACCACGGACCTTCGGTTTTCCAGTCGATGCCGGCGTCGAGATTGGGTGTGGGAAACAGTACGTAGTAGATCTGCCGGCCGTCGGGGGCGAGTGCGGGATCGGAGTGGGTGGGGTTCGTGACCAAGACGGAGGGGTCAGTCATCAGGCGCTTCTCGTCAATGAGTTCGCGGAACACCCCCTTCCACGACTTGCCGAAGTGAATGTTGTGGTGCGCGATTTTCGAATAGGTGGCCGAGGAGCCGGCAAGGAGTAGGAAGCAGCTGGGCGAGTAGTTCAGTCGGCGTACATTCCATGGCTCTTCGCCGAGTAGGTCGCGGTAGGCCACCGGGAGGTCGGGATTGAGTACCACGACATCGGCCTCGATGCGCTCGCCGTCGGTGGTGATGACTGCGGTGGCGCGGTGGCCATTGTGCTCGACCTTCGCCACTTCGGTGTTGTAACGGAAGGTGACGCCGTGCTTGGCGGCCGCGCCAGCAAGTGCGCGCGGCACCGCGTTCATCCCGCCCTTGGGGAAGAACACCCCAGCCACGGAATCCATGTAGGCGATGACCGCGTAGATCGCGAGTGCGTCGTAAGGCGAGAGTCCGGCATACATCGACTGGAACGAAAACACGCGCTCGGTTCGTGGGTCGCGCAGGTACTGGCGCACTTTCGGCGCAAGTTTGCGGAATCCGCCGATGGCCGTGAGTCTGGCCAGATCAGGGGTGAGTAAGTCGAGGGGTGAGTCAATGTTGCGGTCGATGAAGTCCTTCATCTCGTAGCGGTACAGGTCGCTGACGAAATCGACGTACTTGAGGTAACCGGCGGCTTCCTGATCTCCGATGACGCGACGGATTTCCTCGGCCATTTGTTGCGGATCGGCTTTCACATCAAGCGTGGAGCCGTCGGGGTAATACGCGCGGTAGAGCGGATCAATGGGTTCGAGTTCGAGCCAGTCGGACATCTCTTCGCCCACGCAGTCGAGGGCGTCGGCGATGAGGTCGGGCATGGTGAGCACGGTCGGACCAGTGTCGAACTGGTAGCCGGCGTCGCTGATGAGTCCGGCCCGACCGCCGGGGATGGCTTCACGTTCAAGCACGGTGACTTCGCGGCCAGCGCCGGCGAGGCGAAGCGCGGCGGAGAGTCCAGCAAGTCCCGCGCCCACGATGACGACTCGATTGGTGGGTCCGGTGACGGTACGCATGATGCCTCCAGCCTAGGTGTGGATCGTGCAAGCGGCCATTCGCGCGTGATGGGATGTCGAAACAGCGCGCATCGTCGAAGTGAAACATCGCGACTGATTCGCGCGAATTCCGCGATCTCTGGGCAATTAAGCACGTTGAACACAGGGATTTGCCCAGAGATTGCCCCACACTGGTGGTTACATCGAGCGGCTGGTGGCGGCGATCGCCAAACCCTCAAGCACGGTGACTGCCTCGGGGGCTAAGAGTGGCGACCGAGCCGCGGTGAGCGCGCGCTCGGTGTACTCGCTGATCGTTGACTCAGCGCGGGCGAGCGCACCCGATGTCGTGATGATCTCGCGCAGCGCATTTACGCCCTCAAGTGACAGAGCGGGGTCTCCGAGGTGTCGGCGCACCTCGTCTGCTTCCGCGGAGGTACACCGCTCGAGCGTCTCTGCGATGAGCACGGTGCGCTTGCCTTCGCGCAGGTCATCACCTGCCGGCTTACCCGTTTGTGAGGGATCGCCGAAGACGCCAAGCACGTCGTCGCGCAATTGGAATGCCTCGCCGAGGGGGAGCCCGTAGTCGGACAGCGTGGCGATCACCTGGTCATTGGCACCTGCGAGTGAGGCACCGAGATGTAGGGGTCTCTCGATGGTGTACTTCGCCGACTTGTAGCGCACCACGGTGAGGGCGCGCTCAACCGAACCGCCTCCGACTGCCTGCTCCAGAAGGTCGAGGTACTGACCGGCCATCAGTTCGGTGCGCATGATGTCGTACATGGCCTTACCGCGACGAAGTGAATCGGCGTCGAGTCCGCAGGTGTAGAGCAACTCGTCGGCCCATGACAGGCAGAGGTCTCCGAGCAAGATGGCGGCGCCGACGCCGAAGTTCTCCGGGGAACCCAGCCACCCGGCACCGCGGTGAATGGTGGCGAAGCGTCGATGGGCGGCCGGCATTCCACGGCGGGTATCGCTGCCGTCCATGACGTCGTCGTGGATGAGGGCGCAGGCTTGCAGGAATTCCAGTGAACTCGCGGCGACAATCGCTTCTTGGCAGTCGTTTCCACCTGCTGCACGCCAGCCCCAGTAACAAAATGCCGGGCGCAGTCGCTTGCCGCCGGCTAGCAGATCGCCGAGCGCATCACCGAGTGGCACTGTCTCGGGGCTGATCGATGTGAGGATGGGACGTTGTCGATCAAGGAAGCCGGTTACGACGTCCTGAACGCGAGCGCGAAGGTTCTCGGCATCGAGTGGGGAGGCCGCTCGAGAGGGTGATGTCACACACTGAGCCTACCGACGCCTACCCTGAACCCATGGCATTCGGCAGGAGGGGCGGCGCGGTCGGTCGACGACCGTCGCTCACTCGGTTACTCGGTGATGGTTCGCGGTCGGTGTCGTTTGAGTTCTTCCCGCCGAAAGACGCCGACGCCGAGGACGTGCTGTGGGGCGCGCTCTTCCAGCTGGAGGAGCTTGATCCCAGCTTCGTCTCGATCACCTACGGTGCCGGTGGCACCACACGCGACCGCACTGTCGACATCACGTCGTCCATTCAGCGGCGTACCACGCTCACCACGATCGCCCACCTCACCTGCGTTGGTTCATCGCGCGACGAACTCCATGATGTGATCGATGAGTACGCGGCCGCTGGAATTGAGAACGTGCTCGCGTTGCGTGGTGATCCCGCTGGGGGTCTAGGAACGGCCTGGGTTGCGCACGCTGACGGCCTCAATCACGCGGTTGAACTCGTTGAACTGCTTCGTGAGCGTGGCGGATTCTGTGTCGGAGTTGCAGCGTTTCCCAACGGTCACCCCGAGTCGACCTCGCTCGACCAGGACGCACGTGTTCTTGCCGACAAGCAACGCGCGGGTGCTGAGTTTGCGATCACACAGTTCTTCTTTCGATCAGCCGATTGGTTCCGACTGCGCGATCGCGCCGCTGCTGCCGGCTGCGATATGCCGATCATTCCGGGAATCATGCCGCTCACGAGCGTGACGCAAATTGAGCGATTCGCGAGGTTGTCGGGGGTTGAATTTCCTGCCGAAGTCGCCGCGCGTTTTGAGGGAATTGAAGACGATCCGGTGGCGGTGCGAGAACGTGGTGTTGAGATCGCGACGGAGTTGTGCGCGGAACTGCTTGAAGGGGGTGCGCCCGGTTTGCACTTCTACACGCTCAATCGCTCCACAGCCACACGCGAGGTGTACCGCAATCTCATGAGCAACCCCCACCTCATTCGGCACTGATCTGCCATGGCCTTCACTCGCGACGAGTACTTCGAGCGTTGGTCGGAACTTCACGGCGGCTATGACCCACGATCGTCTCGCTGGGCATTGGGGTGGCTGACCGGAATTCATGTGCTGGCAAAGCCGTTTGCTGCCATGCGTATTCCGCCCGATCTGATCACTGTGCTGGGAGTGCTCGTCGCCGGTGCTGCCGCCTGGCTCGCATCGCTGGGCGGTCGTTGGTGTCTGGCTGCCGCCGCTGTTGTGGTGCTGTCAGGAATCACCGACAACCTTGATGGCGCAGTGGCGGTGATGACTGGTCGAACCACTCGCTGGGGTTATGTGCTGGATTCGGTTGTCGATCGCGTCAGTGACGGGTTGTACTTGGTCGCCCTGTGGCTGGCCGGTGCACCCGCGAGTGCGTGCGTGGTTGCTGGTGCGTTGATGGCCTTGCAGGAATATGCGAGGGCGCGGGCCGGTGCCGCGGGAATGAGTGAGGTCGGTGTTGTCACGGTGTGGGAGCGGCCGACCCGAATCGTGGTGACGACGATGTTCTTGATCGGCGCTGGTCTCTACCTGTCGGCCACGGCGACATGGGCGACGTGGGGTTCGTGGGCGTGGGTGGGCCTCGGCGTCATTGGCCTCGTTCAATTGCTGATCGTGATACGACGCCGGCTTGCAGCACCCGACGCACACTGACGCGCTTCGCGGCCCCTTTATCCATGCCTATCCGTCAATTCCGGCCGGTTTGATGACGGATAGCGATGGATGAGGCCGTGGCGCGGCTAGTTCTCCCACTGCTACTCGGCGCGGCCGATCAGATCGGCCACGATGCCCGCCGACAGTCCCACCAGCGGAAGCCCACCCCCCGGATGCGCGGAACCACCTACGAGGAACAGTCCGGGCACGGGTGAGCGGTTCGACGGTCGCAAGAATGCTGAACGCGCGCCGTTAGACGAACTGCCGTAAATAGCGCCGCCGGGTGCTCGCGTATGGGCTTCTAGTCCGGCGGGAGTAAGAAGTTCCCGCCACACCACGCGGTCGCGAACATCGCAGCCGCGCGAGGCAAGTACGGCGAGCATTCGGTCGGCGTACGAGTCAGGCAGGCCCGGCTCATTCCAATTCAGCGTGCCGGTACCGGGTGCGCCGCTTCCATGTCGAGCGGCGTTGATGAGCACGAACCACGATTCGTGATCAGCATCGGGACGCATGAGTGGATCGTCGGGTGAGCACACGTAGATCGTGGGGTCGTCGACTGGCATGACCGTGCGCTGCCGACCCGTTCCGAATACGGAATCGAACTCGGCGTCGTAGTTGGCAGGAAACCAGACGTTGTGGTGCTGCAGACCCGGGGTGCGTCCGCGCACAGCGAGCAGCATCACGAAGCCCGATAGCGAAGGAGTTGCTCGCCGGAGTTGGCGACGAGGAGCGTGAGCGGAGGAGAGCGCGGGATCGAGAAGATCGTCGTAGACGTGTTGAGCATCGGCGTTGGCGACCACGATGTCAGCGTCGAGACGCGAACCGTCAACGAGTTCAACGCCACAGACGCGTCCGCCGTCGGTGCGAATGCGTGCGACGTCGGTGTTGAACCGGTAGTCGACACCACGTTCGACACCACGTTCGTACAGCGCATCGGCGAGACGACGAATTCCGCCGCTGATGTGCCAGGCTCCAAACACCTGCTCGACGTAGGGAACGGTGACCAATGCCGCCGGGGCACGGCGAGGATCAGAGCCGGTGTACGTCGCGTAACGATCGAGCAGGGTGACCAGTCGCGGATCGCGCATCAACTGTTGGCCGAGTTTGCGTAGCGAGGTGAAGGGCGCGACCGTGCGAATATCGCGGGGTCGGCGCGCCATTGAGAGCAGATCGCGTGGACCTTCAAGCGGTGATTCGAGAACTGGTCGACGCGTGAGTTCCCAGATAGCGCTGGCGCGGTCGATGAGAGCGCGCCAATCGTCAGCGGCCTGGCCCCCGAGTGCATCACCGAGTGCGTCAGCGCACAGGGCCGGGCCAGCCCCCGGCATTTCGACGATCGTGCCGTCGGACCATCGATAGCGGAAGGCGGGCTCGAGCGGAACGATATCGAGCGTGTCATCTAGTGAGGCACCCGTGGACAAGAAGAGGTCGCGATACACCGCGGGAAGGGTCAGCAGACTCGGGCCGGTATCGAAGACGAATCCGTCACGCTCGTACGTGCCGAGTTTGCCTCCATAGATCGGTGACTGCTCCAGCACAGTGACGTCATGTCGCTTCACGCGGAGGCGCGCAGCGGTCGCCATGCCAGCAACACCGGCGCCGATCACAATGACGCGGGCCATTAACGGCTACTTCCGTCGACAGTCACGAGTCGACCCTTCCACGTCAGCGTGCCGCGTCGGCGTCGATTCCACGACATCGCCGTAAGAGTGGCGAGAGTCACGATCGAGACCGGGTGCGCCACAACATCGGGAAGGATTCGTTGCTGGGTGCGGCGCGCCACCATGACACGACCGGCCACGGCGGCTGCATACCCGGCGAGACCGATGGTGCGCGTGAGTGGTGATCGGGCGGTGACCGCAGCAAGTGGAGGTACCACGTACGCCAGCGCGAGCGAGGTCATCACGGCAGCCGAACCGAGAGGGCTTCCGAACGCGGACCATAGCGATTTCGTGTACCCGTCAATGAGTGCGGGGCCGGTTGCGTACATGCGACATGTTGCGAGGTCAGTTCCGTCGACAACCGTGCCGCGGCCGCTACTGCGCTTTACTGCGCGCATCAGCGCGACATCGTCGAGTACCTCGCCTCGCACGGAAGTAAACCCGCCCGCGCGACGCAGCGCGACGGCGTCGGCGACGAGGAACTGCCCGTTAGCCACCGCCAACGACTCGCGCCGACTGACCTCAGACGCTCGCAGCGGAACGGTAGTGAGCCACGACCATTGCAGCAGCGGCTGGATCAGTCGGGGGAGTAGTCCGTCGGCCAATTGGCGCGGGTAGGGCGAGATGAGATCGGCCGGCATCGATCGCAGGAGCGTGATCGCCTGAGCGAGAGCTGTGGGTTCAAGCACGACGTCAGCGTCGATGAAGACCAGAACAGATCCGGAAGCTTCGCGCGTGAGTCGTTCGCACGCCCATGGTTTGCCAAGCCACCCGGCGGGCAGCGGGTCAGCGCTTCCATCAACAACGCGGGTCTGTTGTCGGTCAGCGAGCGCCTCACGTGCGATGCCAGCTGTGCCGTCGGTTGATCCGTCGTCAAGAACGAGGATCTCGACGTCATCGAGTTCGACTTGGTTGACCACGGACGACAGACACGCGTGCGCGTGCTGCGCCTCATTACGCATGGGGAGCAGCACCGAAACTCGCTCAGAGATTGCATCGACAGAAGCGGAAGGTCGGCGCATCAGGCGCAGATTGGCCGCGGTATGTACTGTGCCGGCGACTGCAAGGCCTGTGCCCACCGCAGTGAGGAGACGTACAGGTTTCATGGCGCCCGTTCAGTGAGGCGTAGCGCGTACGGAACGGCGACGAGACCCATTGCAATACCGCCGATGATGCCTACCGCAGGTCGACCGAGGAAGAATACGTTGGCGATGATGCCGCCCAGCCACGTCCACAAATAGAGAGCGCCGGGTACCGCCTCGGGAGTGCGACGACGAGGCGCGGGGGCTGAAGGAGCCCGCCAATCAGGGTCGGGTAGCCGATTGAGAAGAAACATGAGAACGGCGGCGGCTAGTAGCCAGCCGAGGTAGTTGACGATCGGGATCCCAGGGATACCTGGCAGCGAAGGGCTCGGCGATTCCCATGTCCAGTAGCCCTCACCGACCATTTGCGGGTCGAGGAAGAGATCCCATGAGGCCAATGCCCACGCGGCCACGATGACTGCTCCGCGGCCAGTGGCGGCAAGCCGTCGCCCAACCAGTAACGCGGGGTAACTCATCATCGCCCACGCCAGTGGAATCACGACCGGCACATTCGACACAGTCCAACCGAGAGTGTCGGGTTGGTAGGAGTACGTGCTGAACGGCAACCCCGTTCGCGTGCCAACGAGTTCGATGACGAACCCGAACGCGATGGAGATCACGGCCCAGGCCAGGGTCCAACCCCAGCCGCGGTTAAGCCAGGCATGGCTCAATGACGAGAGGAAGAACGTGCACACGATGGCGATCGTCAACGTCGTTCGTGTTGACCCGCTGGCAAGCGGCCACGCGATCTGTAGCAGCACCGTCGCGATGGCGAAGATCAGTGGAAGTCGACGAATCCATGGTGAGGGTCCGTCGTGTCGGTCGGAGTGCGGTCCGTTATAGACGCGGATACTCATGAGGCGGCCCCCGCGATCGAGACCGGCTGGCCGCCGTAGTTGCCTGTGGCGCCGAGTAGTGCGAAGCGTGCGAAGAGTTCCTCTGCGTACCAACCTGTATCGACGGTGCGCTGCATCGCTTGCTGGTGGGGCGAGCGGCGATGGGCAAAGTCGGTGAGCGTTGCGTTGTCACGCCATGCGCTGAACGTTCCTTGCAGGCCAACCGGTGCCTCACCGATTCCGAGACGAAAGAGCACGCCGTCGATGTGGTCGAGGTCGCCCGACACTGCCGGAACTGACTTCCAGAAATCAACCCACTGTGAGGGGCGAATGCGTGCGCGTGTGACCGCGGCGACAGGCCCGTCCCAACGGTGAGCAACGGGATCGCCAAAGGGTTGGCGACCGGCCCATGTGCCGCGTGCGCTCAGAGGTCGCATCGTGAATCTCGCGTGCTCATCGCAGATCGATTCCCAGCCGCGAGCCACGCTGCTGGTCGCAAATGTTTCGGCAGCTTCGGCATCGCTCCACGCGATCAGCGCGGCCCAGTGCCGGGCGTCAGCATCGCGCGTGGTGAAGGTGCGCCCCGAGCCCGTTCCGAGCATTTTGGCGAACGTGACTCCCGGAATGCGTCGAGCGCCGCTGCGATCTAGACCCATACGTGCGAGTGCTCGTGGGGCACGAGTGAGTGGAACTCCCCAGACATCGAGCGTGACCAGAGCCGGAACTGCTTCGCGAGCGCCCTCGGCGCCGCGAACGCTGTAATCGGCTTGACTCACCCTTGAAGAGTAGGGGACTGGCATGTGTGAATGATGCGGCTCTCCGCTCAGCCTGCTCCGCGGGGAGTCCAACGGAAGACGCGGAGGGCAAGTACGAAGCCCACCACGGTCCAGATCACGAGCACGAGGGCGCACTTTCCTAGTTCCCAGGTTCCTGTTGCTTCCAGAGCCTGCGCGGTGTCGGGGAGGAAGACTGACCTCATGGCTTGCGTGAGCCATTTGAGCGGAAAGAGCGACGCGAACGTCTGCATCCATTGGGGTAACTGCGTGAAGATGAAGAACACTCCCGAGGTGAATTGCAAGATCAGTACGACGGGAGCAACGAGCGCCGATGCACCCTTGCCGCTACGCGGAACGACGGAATAGGCGATGCCCAACAGTGTGCAGGCGATCAAGCCAAGCACGCTGACCCACACGAATGTGAACCATTGAGTGGCGGTGCTGGGCAGGTTGATGTGAAAGAAGAGCACACCAACCACGAGCAGCAGGAGGACCTGTGCGATGTAGGCGACGAAGACCATTCCGATCTTGCCGATGAAGTACGAGGCCTTCGGCATCGGTGTTCCCTGTAGACGCTTGAGTGTGCCGTCTTCGCGTTCCATCGGAATAGCAATCGCGAGGTTCTGAAACGACGTGTAGAGCACGCCCGACGCGATCATGCCGGCGAGGAAATACTGCGCAAAGGTCACGCCGCTGCCACCCATGTCTTGGTTGGCAAACACCGATCCGAAGATCACGAGCAGCACCATGGGGAGAGCGAAGTTGAAGACGGCCGATTCGCGATCGCGGAAGAACTGGCGCAGTTCGATGCCGACGCGTGCACGGCCGAGGCGAAGCGTGCGGCTCATGACTGTGCCCCATTTCGCTCGTTGTCGGCGTGTTCGTCGAGGAGCGCGAGGTAGGTATCTTCCAGCGTCGGTCTGCGCACGGTGAGATCTGGTATCTCGCCGGGGAATCGGGAGGCAAGTTCGTTGACCAAACGCGTGGGGGAGTGGGTGCGTTCGGATCTCTCGCCACCTTCGTCAACCCAACTGACGATGGCTTCACCAGAATTGCGACCGCCGATCTTGCTGGGTGTATCGCAGGCGATGATGCGGCCTGAGGCGATCACCGCAACACGCTCGGCGAGATGCTCGGCCTCTTCGAGGTAGTGCGTGGTCAGCAGGATTGTGGTTCCTGCAGCCTTGAGTGCATCGATGAGTTCCCAAAATTCGCGCCGCGCCTCGGGATCGAAGCCGGTGGTTGGCTCGTCGAGGAACAACACATCGGGACTGCCGATCACGCCAAGGGCCACATCGAGGCGTCGACGCTGACCGCCCGAAAGCTTGTCATTGCGAGCGTTTGTCTTCTCGGTGAGGCCCACTGATGCGATGACCTCATCGGGGTCGCGGGGTGAAGGATAGTAGCGCGCGAAGTGTCGAACCGCCTCGCGCACGGTGAGGTCACCGAGGTCGCGCGAGGTTTGCAGCACAATGCCCAAGCGGGCGCGCCAGGCCAGATCGCCGTTCTGGGGATCGACGCCGAGCACGCGCGCTTCACCCGAATCGGCGTGTCGGTATCCCTCAAGGATTTCCGTCGCCGTTGTCTTGCCCGCACCGTTGGGGCCGAGGAGGGCAACACATTCGCCATCGGCCACCTCAAGGCTGATTCCATCGAGTGCCTGATGGTCGCCGTAGCGCTTGGTGAGATTGACAACGCTGATAGCGCTCATGGTGAATCCTTTCCCGAGGATTTCGGTGGTGCGAGGATGGTGGCGCGCGTTTCGTTGACCCACGCGAGTTGTGCCCGTGCAGCATGTTCGCCCGCACTGACGGTTGCGAGCCAGTAGTGACCGTGTACTGAGTGGTGCTCTCCATTGGCAATCTGTTCGCGAGCAGCGGCAAAGGTCGACAGTTGTTCACGTGCCTGCAATTCCGTGCGATCGAGAATTGCTGCGAGATCATTGTCGTCGAGGGAGGCACCGAAGAAGACCCTCAGCAATGTGGCGTTGCGCGGCTGTTGCCGCTCGGGCTCGTCGCGTAAGCGGCGAGTGAGTTCACGTCGCCCCGCTGCCGTGATGCGGTAGGTCGAGGAGCGATCGACGCTGGTTGACGTGACGAATCCGAGTTGCTGCAGGGTGGCCAGGCACGGATAAATCTGTCCAAAACTTTCATGCCAGAAGTGGCCGAGGACATCGGTGATCGCCTGACGAAGTTCGTACCCGGTCATGGGCTGAATCGACAGAGCGCCCAGTACCGCGAGGTCTGTTTGAGACTGACGTGCCATGGCATTACTATATCTAGTAGATATAGGATTGTTGAGGCTTTCACCAACCGGATCAAAGGATTGATATGACCACCACCCTCGAATCCCTCGCAGCGGGCAAGTACATGTCGCTCACGACGTTCAAGCGCGACGGCAGTGCGGTGGCGACTCCCGTGTGGCTCGTGCGTGATGGCGATGCGCTTCGAGTGGTCACCGACGTAGACGCAGGCAAGGCAAAGCGAATCCGCAACAACGACTCTGTCCTCGTGGCGCCCTGCGACATGCGAGGCAACATTCAAGGTGATCAGGTTCCGGCAACCGCTGAACTCCAAGACGCTGACGCAACGATCGAAACGGCAGCAGCCATTCGAGCGCGCTACGGAATGATGGGCTGGTTCTTGATGAAGCGTGCCCAGCGCAAGGTAAAGAAAACTGGTGTGCCGACCCAGGTTGGCATCGTGATCAGGCTGAGCTAACGCGATCGATTTGGTCGCACTACTGCAAGTGACTTGCAGTCGCTGAACAGTCGCAAATCCCTTGCACCCCAATGGATTTCGCCATTTACACTCAGGTAGGGTGAGGTTACCGAAGGAAAGTATCGCGCTTTCCGGATTCCCTGATGCAGCACACAACGAGGAGATGATCGTGGCGATTCGCCTGGGCGACGAGGCCCCCAACTTCACTGCCGAGACCACCGAAGGCCCCATCGACTTCCACGAATGGAAGTCGGGCGCGTGGGCAGTGTTCTTTAGCCACCCCGCCGACTTCACTCCCGTGTGTACCACCGAACTGGGTCGCACTGCTGCTCTGCAGTCGGAGTTCGTCAGGCGCAACGTCAAGACGATCGCGGTGTCAGTTGACCCGCTTGAGTCGCACAAGAACTGGGCAGGTGACATCGGCGACGTCGGCGGTACCGACTTGAACTTCCCGATCATCGCTGACGAGAGCCGCGTTGTTTCGAACCTGTACGACATGCTGCACCCGGGTGAGGGTGATACCTCAACGGTTCGCTCGGTGTTCATCATCGACCCGGCCAACAAGGTGCGGCTGACCCTCACCTACCCCAAGTCAGTGGGACGTAACTTCGACGAGATTCTGCGCGTCATCGATGCCCTTCAGCTCACCGACGCGGCGCCAGTGTCGACTCCGGTCGACTGGGTTCCCGGTGGCCGGGTCATCGTGTCGCCGGCACTGTCGACGGCCGATGCCACCGAGCGCTTCGGTGATGTCGAGGAGGTCAAGCCCTACCTGCGCTGGACCCCCCAGCCGACCGTCTAAGAGGCTATTCGCCAGACTGAGCGCATGAGAGCAGTCAGCTACCCCGATTACGGCATTACGCCAACCTTGGGGAAGCTGGCTGCTCCTGTGTGCAGTGACGACGGCGTGGTGGTTGAGGTGCGCGCCACCGGCGTCTGTCGTAGTGACTGGCATGCGTGGCAAGGGCACGATGAGGTGCCGTGCTTTCCCCATGTTCCGGGTCATGAATACGCGGGCGTTATCTCCGAGGTGGGCGCTGATGTCTCGGGATGGAAAGTCGGCGACCGCGTCGTGGTGCCCTTCGCTTTGGGCTGCGGAACCTGTCCCACCTGTCTGGACGGCGCGCATCATGTGTGTCCCGACAACCTGCAGCCGGGCTTCACGTCGTGGGGATCCTTTGCTGACTACGTAGGGGTGCCGCGGGCTCAGGCCAATCTCGTCGCGCTGCCCGAGGCGGTGGATTTCGTCTCTGCTGCATCGATCGGTTGCCGCTTCGCCACCTCGTACCACGCCGTCGTTGAGCGAGCCCGCATCCGTGAGGGCGAATGGTTGGCAGTTCACGGGTGCGGCGGCATCGGACTTTCGGCGCTGATGGTCGGAGTGGCGATGGGTGCCCGAGTGATTGCCGTTGATGTGTCGGAGACGGCGCTGAAGGCGGCGAGCGAACTTGGAGCTGAAGTCGTGGTGCAGGGGCCTGGCGAGGTGGCGGCTCGCATTATCGAGATCACCGGAGGGGGCGCCCATGTGTCGATGGATGCGCTGGGAGCAGTACCCACCATGCGCGCCTCGATCGAATGTTTGCGACCACGCGGTCGGCACCTGCAGGTCGGCTTGATGCTCGGTGACGCCTCAGACACCGCCGTTCCCATGGGTCGAGTGCTCGCGTATGAACTGGCATTGATGGGAAGCCACGGCATGCCTGCTGGTGATTATGGATCGATGCTCGATCTGGTGGCGTCGGGTCAACTTCGGCCCGAACTTTTGGTTGGTCGAGTGATTGCTTTGTCGGAAGCGGGCAAGACTCTCGCGGCAATGAGCCAGCCACCGACAGGATCAGGTATGACGGTGGTCGACATGGCGCTGTCATGACCGAACTCACTGTTCTCGGCGCCTGTCATCACGACTGCCCCGACACATGTGCGTGGGAGGTGACGGTCGTTGACGGGGTGGCCACAGGTCTTCGAGGTAGCGCTGGCCATCCGTTCACGCGCGGCACCCTGTGCCCGAAAGTTAACCGCTTCATCGATCGCGTGTACCACCCCGAACGGCTTCTGACACCCCTGCGTCGAGTGGGCCCGAAGGGGAGTGGTGAATTCGAGCCGATCACGTGGGACGAGGCGATCGGCGAGATAGCCACACGCATGCGCACGTTGATCGATGCAGGTCGCGCCGAGTCAATCCTGCAATTTGAATTTGCTGGCACCCAGGGTGAGATTCAAATGGGCGTGATGATCGACCGGTTGTTTGACGCCATTGGCGCCAGCGACATTAAGCGTGAGCTCTGCGGGGTGACTGCCAGTAGGGGTGCGGCCGAAGTGCTGGGAGTGCCGTTCGGTGTCGAGCCGGAGTCATTGCGTCATGCGCGCACCGTTGTTCTGTGGGGCACCAACACGCGCATCACGAACCGCCATCTCTGGCCATTCATTGAGCAGGCTCGCGCCGATGGCGCGTTGGTGATCGTCATCGACCCGATCCGTACTGACACTGCTCGCGAAGCAGACGTTTTCGTGCAACTGCGGCCCGGTTCCGATGTTGCTCTCGTACTTGCACTCGTTCATGTTCTTGATCGTGAAGGACTCATCGATCAGCCATGGCTCATCGACCACACCACGGGTTGGGACGCCCTTCGTGCATCGGCTGCTCAGTGGACGCCAGCGCATGCGGCGAAGGCAACCGGTATCGACGCCGAGCGCATCGAATGGTTGGCACATCGGCTCGCAACCGAGCAGCCCACAGGCATTCGGGCGTTGATCGGCGCTGAACACCGCGAAAACGGTCAAGAAATCCTGCGCTCGGTCGCGATGTTGTCGGCGGTGCTCGGTTCGTGGCGTGAGGTGGGCGGTGGTTTCGCTCGATCGGTTGGAATCTGGCATGAGAGTGCTCTCACATCACAGGTGAGACCCGAACGTCGCACTTTCAACATGGCTCGACTCGGAGAAGTGCTCAACGATTCGAACGTTGACCCCGGCATTGAGATGCTGTTCGTCCACAATTGCAATCCGGCGAACATTCTTCCCGATCAGAACCTCGTCGTCGCCGGTCTCGAGCGCGATGACTTGTTCACGGTGGTCATTGAGCAGTTCATGACCGACACAGCACGGTATGCCGACATTGTGCTGCCCGCTACCACGCAGATTGAGCATCTCGACCTTTCGCCTGCATGGGGTCACTTCTACCTCGCACTGAACCAACCAGCGATCGAGCCTCGCGGCGCGGCGTTGCCCAATACCGAAATCGCCCGACGCTTGGCCGCGGCGCTCGAACTCGATGATCCGCGACTTCACGAAAGTGATGAGGAGCTGGTGCGCGACCTTCTTGATTCCGGTCATCCATTCCTCGATGGCATCACCTATGAGCGGTTGGCCGCTGAAGGATGGGCGCGCTTGGCGGTTCCTGAGGGTGCGCGGCCCCATATCGATCCGCTCCCGGGCATTCCGACCGATCCGATGCGATTGGGCGCGCTCGAACATCGGCCCGGTCGCGAGACGACGGACGGTGACTCGCAACTTGTGCAACGCTTCCCGCTGGCACTGATGTCGCGCAAGCAGCATCCCAAGTTCCTCAACGCCAACTACGGCGGATTCACCGCGCATCTACCCTCCTCGGGTCAGCCGTTGCTGCAGATTCATCGCGACGATGCCGTCGCGCGTGACATTGCCGAAGGCGATCGGGCGCGTGTGTTCAATGACCGTGGCTCGCTTACTCTCACCGTTGAGATCAGTGACGTGGTGCAGCCCGGGCTTGTCGCCATGCCTTTCGGTTGGTGGCACCGCAGTACTCCAGAAGGGCGTGCGGTGAATGCCCTCACGAACGCGACGGTCGCCGCCGACGATCGCGGCTCGGCCTACTTCCACGACACCTTGGTGCAGGTAGAGAAAGCAGTTGGCAACTAATGGCTGAAGAGACAAATGTTGATGTGCGCCGCGCAGTCGCCGAGTCGATCGTGCAGGCGCGACGCGAGGGTCGGCTGTTGTCGCCAGAAGAAGGTCGGCGGCTTCCGGTAGTCGACGCCTATGCGGTGCAGGATGTGGTCATCGCGCAACTTCGGCAGGGCGAGGTCAGAGCCGGGTGGAAGCTGGGCTACACCTCCGATGCCATGCGCCGACAGATGGGTATCGACGAGCCCAATCTCGGACCGTTGTTCGAGTCGATGATGTTGACCAACGACGCTGTTGTTTCCTCCGGCGTGGTGCAGCCGAAGGCCGAGCCTGAGATTGCCGCGATCATTGGTTCTGATGGCCAGGTAGTCGAGTGGCGTGCGGCAATTGAAGTCGTCGACTCGGTGTGGGAGGGGTACGCCTTTGACTGGGCACTGAATACGGCCGACGGATCGTCGGCGGCCTTGGTGGTTCTCGGCGAGGCATTGTCGGCCGATGGTCTGGCACGTCTACCGGTGTCGCTCGCTCGCAACGGCAGCATTGAGCAACACGGTTGGGGGCGCAATGCGATGGGCGATCCGGCCGCAGCACTCCAGTGGCTGATCGAGCGACTGGCTGAACGTGGCGATCAGTTGTGCGAAGGCGACGTCGTGATCACCGGAGGGCTCACTGCCGCCGTGGCGTTCGAGTCAGGCGATGTGATTGAAGCGGCCATCGGCAACGCATCGGTGCGCGTGTCACGCCGTTAGTCCGTCTGGGAGATGCCGTGAAACCGGCTTCTATGAGCAAAAACAACCCGCTTCGGGCGTTTTTCGCTCACAGAACGAGGTGAGCTGACGTGCGACCTACAGCGGCTGCAGTCCCGACTCGATGATGGAGTGCAACTCGGCTTCGTCGACCGGGTGGCCCACATACGTCGATGCTTTCTCGAGCGTCTTGGCCGTCGCGGCATCCTGCTCGTGACCGGGCTTGGCCAAAGCCGACGTCCAGTCACGGTGCAGTTCCCAGGCCAGTTCACGCTTCTGCAGGGCGATCCACATACTGGCGCGCTGTTCATCAGTCATGGGCAAACGCCAGGTCTGGCTGATCGCCGTGGGCAACACGTGGCGATAGTCGTGTCCACCTTCCGAGAAGACGCCGGGTGTGGGCACCAGTGCGTTCTGCATGTCGAAGAACGTGGTGAGGTACGTCATTCCAGGGAGCCAGCGCGTGCCACGCGGTGAACCGAATGGGCGCTTGTCGTCAGGGCCGAGCCAGTCGGGCTTGCGCCAGGCGAGTTGCGGGCCGAACTTCGGAATCGGGTCGTCGCCGTTCATGAGCAACAGGAAGCGCACCTTCTCGCGCTCGCTATCGGGTAGTGCACGCCAGTCGACGAGGTGGCGGGGCAGGTAGATCTCGCCTGGTCCTACTTCGGGTGCCTCGGCAACTGTGCGCTTACCCCACAACTGGCGACGCCACACGGTGGCAGCAGGTGTTCCGATCCAGAGTGCTCCGTCGAGTCCGGTTCCGGCGAGTCCGAGGATTCCGGTGTCGCGGAACATCTCCTCGCTCACCTGCGATCCGAGACTCTCACCGAACAGGTAGAAGCGCGGACGCTTGTCGACCGGCATGGCAAGAAGTCGTTCGACGATTCCGTGCATCACCATCTGGGTTTGAGCGGTGCCGGTCGGTACGTCGCCGAGTGAGAGTGCGGACGGCAGCACCGAGTACTGAATGCAGGCTGAGGCGCAGTCTCCGCCGGTGAGGTACTCGAGGGTTTCGTTGGCCACGTAGTTGACGTAGCCCGATCCGGTAGCTGAGAACAATGCGAACACCGAGCGCTCGAGAGCGTGGGTGCGGTCGATTTCGGCGAGCAGGATGTCGGCACGCTCGGCTTCGGTGGAGGCCAGATCGAGGGAGGCGTACACGCGAATGGGCTGCAGCGCTCCGGTTGTTCCCATCACTGAGTCGATCGTTGCGGGTGGCAGGGCCATGCTGAGCCAGCGTGCGCCTTCGCGGGTCATCTTGGTCCAGGGAAGTCCTGATGCGGGCGATCCGGAGATCTCAGGGGCTTGCGGCTGGGCTGAGTGTCCGGGCTCAATGGAGGCGCCGCCCTTGCTCAGCATTCCGGAGGCCTGCGAGATAGCGAACCAGCCGAAGGCGAAGGTGGCAGCGGCTGCCGAGATGCGGCCCAGCATGCGGTGGTCGGTCGCCTCGCCGCCGACAACAAGGGCCGCTCCGCGACTCATGGTGCCGGTGAGCCACGATTCGCCGCGGGCGAGGCCGTAGGTGAACACGGCCACGCCGGCAGCGATTCCGGCAGCCTGCACAGGTGATACTTCGCGCACGGTGTCTTCAAGGAAGTACTCGTCGCCGCTCTTGATCGCACCAGGAAGCGCCGTGTCGACCAGTGATCCGGGGCGCGCATTCCACGGCTTAGTGCTGGCCCACGAAGCGATTCCGACGAGCACTGATGCGGCGATCGTGGTGCGACTGGCAGCAGTGGGGCGAATGTTGGTCGCAATGCCCGAACCGATGCTGGCAACAGCGACGGCTGCGCCGGTCTCGGCAGCAAGGCGGGCAAGTGCGCGCTTGTCGCTCTCGTGTTCGCGCCAGCGCAGTGCGTAGGCGGCACCGACACCGGCGGTTGCGGCAGCTGCGGCGACTGCGATTCGCGCGGGGGTTGTGGCTTGATCGTTGCGGCTAAAGCGGGTGGCGATCGAATCGATCACCGAATCGCCTGCGCTGAACAGCCCGTAGGCCGCCGCCGCGGTGGCGCCCGTAATGATGGCCTGATCGGTCGATCGGCGAGTCAGCAAATTGGGCTGGAATGAGCGGGCGGTCGCGAACGCCGCGCCGATGAGTCCTGTGCCTGCACCATGGTCCATGCGGGAAAGAGTAACCCGCAGGCCCCACAACGTGATGCGGCCGGTCTATTCTTGCGCGATGTCTATCTCTGGAATCACCACCTGCCTCTGGTTCGATCAGCACGCGGCGGAAGCAACCGAGTTCTACGTGGCGACCTTCCCCGACACGCGAATCATCTCGACTTCCTACTACCCGACCGATGCGCAGCATCCTGCGGGCACGGTGCTGACGGTGGAGTTCGAACTGTTCGGACAGCCTTTTCTCGCGCTCAACGCCGGCCCGGAATTCCCGCACTCACCAGCGGTGAGTTTCCAGATTTTCTGCGACACACAAGACGAGGTCGACCGACTCTGGAATGCGATCGTCGGTGGCGGAGGCGAAGAAAGTCGCTGCGGCTGGTGTTCTGACCGCTTCGGAATCAGCTGGCAGATCATTCCTCGGCGCCTGGGTGAATTGCTGTCGAGTTCCGAGCCCGATGTCGCGCGACGTGCGACCGAATCGATGATGACGATGGGCAAGATCGATATTGCCGCGCTCGAAGCTGCGGTGAGTTAGTCGCCGACGATCGCCGGAGTGCCGCCGGTCAGGCGCACGAGTTCGTTGTAGGTCGTCGGAAAGACGCAGTGGGGATGGCCGGCGGCGGCCCACACGACGTCGTACTGCGCGAGCGCACGGTCAACGAGCACCGTGAGCGGGTGGGGTGCGGTGATCGCGGTGGCGACGCCACCAGAATCGGCGAGCCAACCGACAGGACTCACTCCACCGATGGCAAAACCCGACCAGCGACGCACGAAATCGGCATCGGCGCGCAGCAACTTCGGAATACCGAGAAGCGCTGCAACCACGGTGGTGTCGACGCGATGGGCGCCCGAGGTGACGACGAGAAGTGGCAGGGGATCGGCGCCTTCCTGAGCAGGGGGAAGTCCGAACACGATGGAACTGGCGATCTGGCCGACCTCGATACCCAATCCGGCGGCAGCTTCGGCAGCGGTGCGGGCACTGTCGTCGAGTGCATGAACCTGGCCGGCGACCCCGGCGGCAAGGAGAACTTCGCGCACGCGCGCGACGGAGGGATGATCGAGTGCAGTCACGCCGTCACGATAGTCGGGGCGTCGTCGGAGCTTCCGGTGAGGACGGCAGTAGGGTCCGGGAATGACCCACGGACGGCGACCATGAGCACCACCAAAGAGCACCTCAGGCACGTTCTCGTGGGGTCGGGTGGCGTGGTGCGCGACAGCATTGCCCTCGATCGGGGCAAGGTGCTGATCTGGCAGGCCGTGTATCGGTCTGCGGTGGTGACGGGGCTGATCGTGGTGGCCATTGCGCTCGGCGCTCCACATGACGCGCTCGCGCTTGGCGCTGGCTCGCTCTTCGTGGCCCTCGCCGGCGAGTTTCAGCGCATTGGTCGCCGCTGGCGGCTGATGGTGTGGACCCTGCTGTGGATCACTGTCGGCACGTATCTCGGCGGCATCGTTTCCGACAATCTGGTGCTCCGTGTCGTCGTGTCGGCTGCGGTCGCGTTGATCTGTGGTTTTGTCGGCGCTGCGGGGCCGGGCGCTGGAATCGCCGGTCTGCTCACGTTGGTGCTGTTCACAGTGTTTGGAGGAATCCCGTCGAACCCGGTGAGTGATCTGCATACGGCGCTGCTGGTGGCGCTGGGTGGTCTGGTGCAGTTCATCGCGATTGTGGTGCCGGTGCTGGTGCGCCGCCCGCTCGATGTGTTCGACGGCGGCGAGCAGCCAGTTCCGTTGCTCACCCGGCTTCGCTCACATCTGCACGTCAATGACCTGATGCTGCGGCACGGGTTTCGAATTGCGGTGGCGATCTCGATCGCGACGGTGTTGGCAAGTGCTGGGTCGCGCCCCAATCAGTACTGGATTCCGATGACAGTGGCGTGGATGAGCCGTCCGGACCCCGGGGGAACCGTCACTCGTGTGGTGGGTCGCATCATCGGAACAGTCGGGGGAGTGCTGTTGGCGCTGCTGCTGATCGACGTGGTGGGAATGCGTCCCAATGGCTACCTGCTGGCGTTGGTCGCGGGTGCGGGGGCCTTGCTGGCTCTGATCTTCATCTGGGCCGAGTATCCCCTCGCGGTGGTAGGAGTGACGCTGTTCGTGATCGCGCTGCTCGCCTTGCTGGGTGAGTCGGCCGATGAATCTGCCGGGTTGCGCGTGATCGACACTCTGATTGCCGGTGTCATCACGGTGGCGTGTTCGTTCCTGTGGCGGCCGTCCGCGATCGCTGCGAAGACCTGAGGTTCGTCTTTCTCGCTGGTTTCCCTCGCTTTGCCGACCCATCCGACGTGGGGTCTTGACGCATTGTCGGGGGGAGGGGGTACTGTGCAGTTATTCGAACATGTGTTCGAATAACTGCAGTTCGAGCGGTACATGTTCGATCACTGCAGGTTCGAAACGGTATCTGACCGATATCGCTCTACTGCCGAGATTCTCGCCGGAGTCGTGGCAGTACCTAGAGCACTGTCGCTGCGCTGATGGACCTCGACCCCCATCAGATCCCATCGCGGAGACAGCCGGTCGAGGCGGTGGCACTTGGGGAAGGGCCTCGCCTCGACCGGAGCTTGAAGGAATGTCCTGTCTGAACTTTCACCTAGCGCAAGGAGTAGTGGTGAGTCGTCGGTATCTCGAGCCCGTGCAGGTGCGCACCTGCACGTCCGAGTCCGATAGCGAGCCCACTACTGAGTTCGAAGCCCAAGCACGTCCACGCGACTTCCTCTGGCGTGGGCGACGGTATGTCGTTCGCGCAGTCGTGGCGCACTGGATTGAAGGTGGTTCGTGGTGGCGTCGACCTGAGCGCTCGGGTGAGCGACAACTGTGGCGAGTGGAGGCCGAGTGTCATCGGTCAACTGCTCTCGGGGTCTACGACCTCAGTTGCGATCCCATGGTCAGTCAGTGGCACCTCGTGCGTGCTCTCGATTGACTCCCGATTATTTCCTGGCGTACTCGCTCATCGAACTCAACTGGTCTGGTTTACCTCGGCGACGCGGTCAACCACGGAAGAAAGGACACGACGATGTCCGTTGCTCTTGATGCACCCCCCATCGCTCCGGCTGCCCGCGACTTACTGGCACTCGCAGCGCGTGGGTTGACCGACTCAGCTCATGCTCTCGATCCCTCGGCTCGCTACGCCGCCGCTCATTTAGCCGCCCTGCGTGCCGCAGCTGCAGTACTCGCAGCACGTGCGCGGCCTGCAACGCGTCGTCGGGTGCGCAGCGTGTGGGTGCTGCTTCCGGGTGTTGCCCCTCAACTGCAGGAGTGGGCCGTTTTCTTTGCTGGAGGTGCGGCCAAGCGTGCTGCGGCCGAGGCGGGCATTCCTCATGTGGTGACTGAACGCGAAGCAGACGATCTGCTGCGCGACGCTGAACGCTTCGTCATTGTGGTCGCCGACTTGCTGGGTCTTCCCGTACAGCAAGGCATTCCTGGTTGATCTGTGGTGACTACCGACCCATTCGTGCATCTGCACGTCGCCTCCGGTCACTCGATGCGCCACGGCGCTTCGAGCCCATCGGTGTTGGTGGCGCGCGCTGCTGAGCTGGGGCAGACCGCACTCGCGCTCACCGACCGCGACACTCTCGGTGGTGCTGTGCAGTTTCTCTTGGCATGTCGTGAAGCGGGCATCCGACCGCTACTCGGAGTTGACCTTGCGGTCATGGCGGTGGCCAATTCCACGACTTCCGCGACACTCGACACAGCGACCCGTCGTCGATCGCCAGTGCGTGGTGGTTCCGACGTTGATCCACGACACCCACGAGTGGTGCTGCTCGCGCGGGGTGCGCGCGGATGGGCGGCGTTGTGTCGCATCGTGTCCGTGGCGCATCAGGCTGATCCGCCAGTGCTCACTCTCGACCGCATCGCTGCGGTTCTCGATCGGCATGCACTCGAGGGATCGCTCACGGTGTTACTCGGCGTCGAGTCCGAGGTAGCGCGGGCGATCAGGGCGCGGCGACCAGATAGTGCGGCAGCGGCATTGCGTCCGTGGCGTGAGGTGTTCGGGTCCGAGGTCAGACTCGAAGTGGTGTCGCATCGCGCCCGCGATTCGTCGCTGGCGGTCTCTGACCTTGAGGGTGCGATGAGTCGAGGACTTCCGCTGTCGACGGCTGCGGCCGCGCGGGTACTCGGATTTGCTCGCGAACAGAACGTGGGTGCGGTGCTCACGAATGCGGTTCGCCATGTCGATCCGCAATCCGCGCGGGTGGTCGATCTACTCGATGCTGTACGCAGGCTCGTTCCGCTTGACTCGCGACATCTTGATCGCGCGAATGCCGAAGGGCACTTAAAGTCCGGCCCCGCAATGGCACGTATCGCCGAGGAAGTCTGTGCCTCTGCGGGTCTGGACCCACATGACGTGGCACGGCTACTCGCCGATACTCGTGAGTTGGCGCAGCGATGCGTTCTCGATCCCGTGACCGATGTGGGTCTCGGTGATCTGCATGTTCCCGAACTTGATGTACTGCTCGATCCATCATCGGTGCAGCGTGGAGTGCCGGCTCGACACAGCGAGCGGCGACGCGATCCGGTACACGTCGCTGCCGAGGCGGTGCGGGCTGATGCAGTCCTGCGTGCTCGCTGCGAGCAGGGGCTCGCACGTCGTGGTTACGATCACGGACCGTTGCGACGTGAGGCACGTCAGCGACTCGATGATGAACTCGATGTTTTCGCCACTCTCGGATTTGCCGGCTATGTGCTTACCGTGGCCGAGGTCGTCGACCTCATCGTGGCACGCGGAATCCGAGTGGCCGCACGCGGCTCGGGCGCGGGCAGTTTCGTCGCGCACCTGCTCGGTATTTCAGGAGTTGATCCACTCGAACACGGGCTCTTGATGGAGCGGTTCTGTTCGACTCTGCGTCGCAGTTTGCCCGATATCGACATCGACGTTGAAAGTGCGCGACGCCCGGAAATCTATGAGGCGATTCTCGAGCGATTCGGAACTGACCGAGTGGCGTGTGTTGCGATGTACGACACGTACCGCGTACGTCATGCGGTGCGCGATGTCGGCGCGGCTCTCGGAATGCCGCCCAGCGAAGTTGATGCCTTCGCTAAGGCATTCCCACATGTACGTGCGCGTCAAGCCCGCGCCGCACTCGCCGATCTCCCTGAATTGCGTCGATCGGGATTCGGTCGCCTAGCGGCCCAGGGGCGACTGGATGGGTTCCTTGATTTGGTCGAAGCGCTTGACGGCTTGCCCCGACATATCGCACTGCATCCCTGCGGGGTGCTGCTCTCCGATGCTTCGTTACTCGATCGCACTCCGGTACAGGCCAGTGCGGCAGGCTTTCCGATGAGTCCCTTCGACAAAGACGATGTTGAGGAATTGGGTTTTCTCAAACTCGACGTGTTGGGTCTGCGCATGCAGTCGGCAATGGCACACGCAATCGATGAAGTGGCACGTGTTGACGGTGTTGCTGTGGTGGGCACCGGGGGAGCCACCCTGCTACCTGATGGCCGCATCGATCTTGATGCGCTCCCGCGCGATGACGACGCCACCTTTGAGTTGATCCGATCCACTCGAACCCTGGGTTGTTTTCAGATTGAGTCACCGGGGCAGCGTGAACTTCTCGGTAAGTTCGCTCCCGAAACCTTCGGCGATCTGATCATCGACATCTCGCTCTTCCGCCCGGGGCCGGTCAAGAGCGACATGGTCACGCCATTCCTGCACGCTCGTCAAGGTTGGTCGATGCCCACCTACCTGCACGACGATCTCAAGCCCGTGCTTGCTGAAACTCGCGGTGTCGTGGTGTTCCACGAGCAAGTCATGCACATCGTGTCGATTACCACGGGCTGCTCGCTGGCCGAAGCCGACGACGTACGGCGGCGCATGGGTTCACCTGAGGGGCAGTCCGCGGCGCGTGATTGGTATTACCCGGCAGCGCTTGCTCGCGGTTACACGCTGCCGACTGTGGAGGCCTTCTGGGATGTACTCGCAGCTTTCGCGTCCTTTGGCTTCTGCAAAGCGCATGCGGCGGCTTTTGCTCTACCCACGTATCAGTCGGCGTGGCTCAAGGCGCACCATCCGGCGGCGTTCCTCGCCGGGGTACTCACTCACGATCCGGGCATGTATCCCAAACGACTCATCCTCGACGACGCACGACATTGCGGTGTTGAAGTGCTCGGTCTCGACGTTAATCGCAGCGGTGCTGAGTATCACGTTGAGCGCATTGGTGAGGCGAGTGAGGACGCAACGTACGGCATTCGACTCGCCCTGAATGAGGTGCGCGGTATCAGTGACGATGAAGTCGAACGCATTGTCGCGGGTCAGTCGTATGCGTCACTCGCTGACTTTTGGCACCGTGCTGGTGTGTCACGACCGGTGGCCGAGCGACTCGTCGTCATCGGTGCTTTCGATTCTCTGCACAGCATCATCGATTCGACCGGAATGAGTCATCGCGGCCGAGTGACCCGACGCGATTTATTGCTCACGATCGCCGATCTCGATCGGTGGTCGCGTGCTGCACGGTCGGCAGGCTCCTCTCGGTCAGCACGTAAGAGTGTCGAGGGCGTCGAGTCGCAACTCACTCTCGATCTCGGTGATTGCCCGGAAGAGGTCACAGTGAGCGGACTGCCCGAACTCACCGCCCACGAGCGAGTGCAGGCCGAACTTCAGGTACTCGGTCTCGATGTCAGCAGTCATGTGCTCGACCCGTATTTGCCGCTGATGCGCGCACTGCAGGTAGCGCGCGCACGTGATCTAGTGCGTACCCGATCGCGCCAGCAGGTGCTGGTCGCCGGAGTAAAGGTCGCCACGCAGACACCGCCGGTACGTTCAGGACGCCGAGTCATCTTCCTGACCCTCGACGATGCCACCGGTCCGGTTGATGCCACGTTCTTTGACGATGCGCAGGGCCCCTACGCCGAGACGGTCTTTCATTCCTGGCTCCTGATCGTGCGCGGCGAGATACGTCGTACTGGGCCGCGTGGGGTATCGGTGCGAGCCACGGGCTGCTGGGAACTGCCGATGGTCGATGCACTCTGGCGATCTGAGGGGTTGGCCGAGGTGCAAGCGCTCCTCAGTACACGCGACGATCCCGATCAGAGCACTCCGGCGAGCCGACGAGTCTTGGTTCATCCCAGCGGATTCCGGCAGTCGCCCTACGCCGATTTGGCACCGGCGGGTACCTCAGTGCGATCCGGAGCCCCGGGTGCGCCGCCGGGCAAGGTGTGGCACTCCAGCCCGGGCAGCAGCGGATGGTGAGCGGGATGGTGAGTTGGATGGTGAGCTGGATGGTGAACTGCAGGGTGAGCTGCAGGGTGAGCACTGCGCGGCGACACACGCTGAAACTCGCTGCGAGCGGCAGGATGGGTTCGTGAGCCGAAGTCAGATCCGACGCGGCGCCCGGCCCGAAGGGCTTGGCACTGACGATGACGGCTGCACCGTGCTGCATGTCGACATGGACGCATTCTTTGCGTCGGTCGAACTGCGACATCGGCCGGAGTTGCGCGGGCTTCCACTGGTTGTCGGTGGGCAAAGCGGTCGAGGGGTTGTGCTCGCTGCCACCTACGAAGCGCGTCGATTCGGAATCCACTCGGCGATGCCCATGTCGCGTGCACGACGGCTGTGTGCCGACTTGGTGATCGTTCCGCCCGATCACCACAGTTACACCGAGGTGAGCGCCAGCGTCATGGCATTGTTCGCCAGCATCACTCCACTGGTCGAACCACTCTCACTTGATGAAGCATTCCTTGATGTGTCCGGTGCGGTACGCCGCATCGGATCACCAGCTCACATCGGCGAACTGTTGCGCGCACGCGTTCACGATGAGCAAGGCATTACCTGTTCAGTGGGAGTTGCCAGTTCGAAGTTTGTGGCCAAGCTTGCCTCAACACGTGCCAAACCCGATGGGCTCCTTGTCGTGCCTACTGACGAGGTCATCGCATTCCTGCACCCACTTCCAGTCGATGCACTCTGGGGAGTCGGTGAGCGCACGGAAGAGCAACTGCACCGACTTGGTTTGCTCACGGTGGGCGATATCGCGCACACCCCCGAATCAACGCTGCAGCGTGCACTCGGAAAATCCCTCGGAGCCCATCTGTACGCCCTGTCGTGGGGACGCGACCCCCGCACCGTGTCGCCCCACGAGTCGGAGAAGAGCATCAGCAATGAAGAAACATTCGCCAGTGATGTTGATGATCCAGCAATTATTCGACGTGAACTGCTGCGCTTAGCCGAGCAGGTAGCCCGCCGATTGCGCGCGGCGGGAGTCGTGGGTCGCACCGTCAGCCTCAAAGTGCGATTTGCCGATTTCACCACCATTACCCGCAGTCGAACACTGCCTGAGCCCACCGATGTGGCGCGCGATCTCTACTCCACGACGGTGCAGTTGTACGAGGCTCTCGGTTTGCAGCGGGCCAGATTGAGGCTGGTCGGAGTGCGAGTTGAGGGTTTGCTTGACGCCGATGATGCTCCCGAGCAGTTACTGCTCGATGCTCCTGAACATGGCTGGCGCGATGCTGAGCGGGCCGCCGATGCGGCAACTCGCCGTTTCGGGCGCGGCGCGGTGATTCCAGCGCGACTGGTGACCCCTCACGAGCAGGCAGACGAGTGAGGCGCTGTCCCCCACTCGGCCGACCTGAGAGGGTGCGTTCGGGAACCTCACGGCGGCTCGGGACGTCTTTGTGGTTAAGGACTGGCGTTCAGCGTCTTCGGGACTCATAATCTGTGAGAGCCTTCCAGTTCCCCACCGGGGACTTGAGGGGTCTAGTCTGATACAGACGAACACGGTCGATTCGATATGCGGCAGAAGCGAGGAGGTTCCCGTGCCACTTTCTGAGCATGAGCAGCGACTGCTCGAGCAGATGGAACGTGCCCTCTATGCCGAGGATCCCAAGTTTGCGTCCAGTCTGAGAGACGGCTCCGGGCGCCGTGGTAATCGTCGTCACGTGGCCATCGGGGTGCTCGGTCTCATCGCCGGCGTTGGGCTGCTCGTCGCCGGCGTTGCGATGAGTCAGCCGCTGGTGGGCGTCGTCGGATTCATCCTGATGCTCGGTGGCGCCTTCCTGGCCATCCGCGCGCTGCGAGCGCCAGCCCCTGAAGAAACCACGGACGAGACCACGGCACCGCAGGCCGGTAAGCAGAAGCAGTCCGGTGGTTTCATGAACCGCGTTGAAGATCGCTGGAACCGTCGCCGCGACGAGCAGTGACCTACCAGCGTCCTGCGTATTCCCTCTCTTGAAGTCCCTCGTTATCTGAGGGCGTTTCGCGCGGTCGTGACCTCTGTCGGCGAGCACTGGGTGGAAACAGGATGGCCGCCCATCGTGCTCCACCGCGCGTCTGGTGGCGAAGAGCCTGACGAATGATCCGAAGGTCATCGTGCACCGACGTCGTCGCACCCGACTGCGTCGATCCCGGGGCTCGGTAGGCGGCCGTTTCGGTTCCTGCGACCAGTCGATTGACAGCCGCAACTGCGTCAGGCGAGAACGACAGGCTGGTCACCAGTCGCCGGCCCGCTTGGCGAGGAGTCTCGCTGGCCGACCAGGTCCGGCCGTAGTCAATCACGCTGTCGCGTAGTTCAGCCCACGCGCCTCTCGCCAACTCGTCGTGAGCGCTGCTGTGAAGTCGTGATCGACGTCGGTACGAGCGCACGAGCAGGGGCAGGGCGAGAACAAGCAATGCCAGTGCGCTCACCGCAACAAGTAACAGCCATCCCGCACTCACGCCGGACGAGTTCGACGATGAGGTACCTCGGTCGGCTCGGTCGGCTGCGCTGGCGCGTGGATCACGTGGGCTCGCTGTCGATGAACTCGTTGCCGATGGTGCGGAGGTCGGTTCGTTGCCCGACGTCGCCGGGGCATAGGCAGGAGTGGTGATCGTCGAACCGTCACCACTGCGAGGTGTGGGTTCAAACCGCGTCCATCCGGTTCCTGGAATCCACAGTTCTGGCCAGGCGTGAGCATCATGTGATGACACCGACCATGTTCCCGGTGAAACCGCGCGACCAGGTGCAAAGCCCACGGCAACGCGAGCAGGGATTCCTTGTGAGCGCGCCATGAGCGCCATAGCGGCAGCAAACTGCTCGCAGTACCCGACTCGTTCAGTGAGGAATTGTTCAAGGTAGGTCGAGTCGCTTCCACTGCGCACGCTGGTGGAGTAGCGGAAATTGGTGCGGAACCACTGCTGCAGTCGGATGGCCTTGTCGAAGGAGTTGTCGGTTCCAGCGGTGATTGATTGGGCAAGTGAGGCAACCGATGCCGGCGCCTCGGAGTTTGTCGAGATTGTGGGGCTTGAGCCGATTCCGGCTCGCGCACCCGCGCGAATTGCCTCAGCGTCACTGCCGAGATCGAGAGCGTTGACGGTGTAGACGGTGTTCGCGCTCGAGAATTGCTCAGAGAATACGGTCAGCGTGGTGGGGTCGACATACCAACCGCCGCCAATCGTTTGGCGTACTGCCGGATAAGGCTGTGGCAGGTAGGGACCGGTGAGCGCACCGACCCGAATTGTGTAACTGCGCTCGGGATGGCTGGTCTGCCATGCAAGTCCGTCGACGGTCGTGGGCATGCCTGCGTTGAGTTCGTTTGACGCGTTAGGAACGAAAGGTGATGCGGTCCACTGGTTTCCATCGAACGTGTCGAGGGCGACGAGGCGCAGATACGGTGCTTGGGCTGCTCCGGAAGTGACTGTCAGCAGCTCGCGATTGGAGGAATCGAGGTAGTCGCGTTTGAGCGACACCAGCGGGTTGACGCTCACGCCCGCAATGTTCGCGCCGCCGCCTCCTCCGGTACCTCGCCCCAACAATGGTTCGCCGAAGGCGGGCACGACCACAGGAACAACGAGAGCAAGCAGGATGGCCACCGCGCCAGCGCGTCGGGCCCCCGATCCCGCGCGCAGACCCGACCCCGAGTCTTCGAGCACGGCTCCCCATTCGCGCGTGGAGTAGCGGGAGTCGGTAGCGAGGATGAGTAGCCACCCGGTGGCGCCCGGAAGGAAACACCACCAGGGAGTGCCTCCGGAGATCACCGACACCGGAACCATGAGCAGCGCAAGGAGGGGTAGACCTGCCAGCGCGGGCGAGCGCAGTGTCACTGCAGAGACATCCACCAGGATCGCAATGAGGGCGATACCTCCCATGAGCAGCACAGTGAGACCGGCACTCACAGGAACCGGCGGTGCGTACTGCGCAATGGAAGCGAGTCCGTCGATCGCGACGGCCCGGAGGTCGTCAATGGTGTTGCTCGTTGGCACCACTCCACCCCAGAGGTCGCCGCGCACGTAGAGCCAGCAGGCGAGGAGTACCGCACCGGCGCCTTGGGCGAGGGGGGTGAGTACGAGCGGCCAATGAATAGTGCGGGCGACGAACCCCACCAACGCCACCATGGCAATGGTGGCGAGCACCGGCGGGTACCACTGCCAATCTCCGAATAGAGGCCACAGTGCCAGGGCGCCGAGTGCGGTGGCGATGGCCGCAATGAGGGTGAAGCGAGCGCCCGTTACCCCCTGCGGATTCATCGCAGCACTCCTGAAGCCAGCGGTATCGAGAGCCCCTCCCATGCCGCGACCAGTCGAGCGTCATCATCGGCTCGACGAAGCACAGAATCGCTGAGCAGTCGGTCGGGTGAGAGTACGGCGCTACGCCAACCGTGCGACGACAGGAGTGCGGCTGATGTCGGTGCCGGGGTGATGAGCGAATCGGTTGACCATGAGAGCGGATCAACGATGAGGCAGGCGGCCACGCCTCCCGCTCCGCGAAGACTTCCCAGGATTTGGGCATCCGCCGGACTTAGATCGCTCACGATCGCCAGCAATGTGCCATCGGAAATTGCACGGCGCAGTGCCGCTGAGTCTGAGAGCGTTCGATTGCTGCCAGAGAGATGCGAGGAAACGTCCGACAGCTCAACTATTGCCAGCGAATCGAGGAGTACACCTTCGGCGTCGCCGTCGGGCTCGCAGTGGGCGATGGTCAGCGCATCGGTATCAACCACGCGTACCTGGAGTCCGTGTCGGATGAGGTTGAGCGCCGCACTGGCTGCGGCACTCACCGCCGTTTCGAAACTCGAGTCGGGAAAAGAGCCGCGGTGTGACGATGCGCGTCGATCAAGCAAGATCGTCGCGGTGGTGCGCCACGGCTGCTCTTCACGGCGCACCATCAACTCGCCAGCACGCGCGGTTGCGCGCCAATGAACCCGTCGGAGTTCGTCGCCGATGCGGTACATCCGAGGAATCACGTCATCATCGCCCGAGTGTGCGATGGACCGAGACTCACTATCGCCGCGGCCACCCCACATTCCCGCGAGTGTGCTGGGTGGAAGCGGAACGACGTGGGGCGTCACAATGACGGTGTCGGTTGCGGTGAACGAGCGTTGCACTTCGCACAAACCGAAGGGGTCTCGCAAGGTGAGTTGAACGGGGCCGACGGTGTATCGACCGCGCGCATTTCCAGTCAGTGCCGTGCCGAGGTCGCGGCGGCCACCTGATTCGAGTCGGTCGATGACGATGCGCGAGGTGGTGCCGAGTGCGTCAGGCACAGCGTCTTCGACGAGTAGTAGTCCGCTCGCGAAGTTCGATGAATTCTCGAGTCGAACCAGGGCAGTCGTCGAGGTGCCGACAGCGATTCGTGGTGAGCCCACACCGCGAGCGCAGGTGAGTCGGTAGCGCGTGCGAACAACGAGCGCGGCGCACACAAGCGGCAGGGCCACGGCGAGAATGCCCACGCTGAGGAGATCGTGTTGACCCAGCAGCCACGCAAGAAACAGCACGGCAATTCCGGACACGGCCACGGTTCGACCACGAACCGTCAGCCCTCGCAGTGCCTCACCCATGTCGGTTACGTAGCAACCGGAACGCGTGCGAGTAGGTCAGTGACGATTGCTTCGGGAGTGCGGCGTGCCACGGCGGCTTCGGCGGTGAGCAGAAGTCGATGGGCGAGAACTGGGATAGCGAGTGACTTGATGTCGTCGGGAAGTACGTGATCGCGACCAGCAAGTGCAGCAGCGGCCTTCGAAGCGCGCACAAGATGTAGGGTCGCGCGCGGTGAGGCGCCCAGACGCAAGTCGGGAGAGGTACGAGTCGCGGCGACGAGATCGACGGCGTAGCGACGGATTGGCGCCGACACATGAATTGATCGCACCAACTCGACCAGTCGCGAAAGTTCGGCGGCATCGGCTACGGGTACCACCCGTTCAAGAGGTTCGGCGCCAGCGTGTGAGTTGAGCATGTCCATCTCAGCATTGACGCTGGGGTACCCCATGGCGATGCGCGCCATGAAGCGATCGCGCTGCGCTTCAGGAAGTGGGTAGGTGCCTTCCATGTCGATCGGATTCTGTGTCGCGATGACCATGAACGGTGAGGTGAGTCGGTAAGTAGTTCCATCGACTGTGACCTGCTGCTCTTCCATGCATTCAAGAAGCGCGGACTGTGTCTTGGGCGATGCCCGGTTGATTTCGTCACCGAGCACGATGTTGGCGAAAACGGCACCGGGCCGGAATTCGAAGTGTCGAGTCTCCTGATTAAAGACGCTGACGCCGGTGACATCGCCGGGAAGGAGGTCAGGCGTGAACTGGATTCGTTGCATCGAACAGTCGATTGATCGCGCGAGTGCCTTCGCGAGCATCGTCTTTCCGACCCCGGGTACATCTTCGATCAGTAGGTGGCCTTCGGCGAGTAGCACAGTGACGGCCAGACGCACGGTGTCGCTCTTGCCCTCGATCACCGAGGCGACGGATGAGCGGATGGTTTCGGCGGCTGCCGCGACGGTAGTCGCGTCTGTGGGGGATGTGGCGACGGAAGTCGCGTCTGTGGGGGATGTGGCGACGGTAGTCGCGTCTGTGGGGGATGCGGTCACCCCCCGATTGTCACCCGAGACCGGCTCTGCCGCGAACCTGACCCCACTCCCGGAGGCCGAACGGGTGGGCGGCACGATGGAATC
>CAIYMF010000167.1 GCA_903927265.1 uncultured bacterium
TCGCTTCGCTCGATAACTGATACCTGTCGCGAGCGACATCGCGAATAGTGCCCGGTTGCTGCGGTTCAGGCGGCAGAGTAGGCCCATGGAATCCCCGGTTGCTGAGCCGCCGACGAAGTCTGACCGACGCGCGCGCCTTGCTGGTGCTGTTGCGTACGCGGGTCAAGGAGTCTGTTTCGCCGCGCTCGTCACCCGCATTCCGGCGCTCAAGGATCGGTTCGGGCTCGACGATGCATCGCTTGCTCTGCTGCTCGCTGTGGTGCCCATCGTCGCTGGCGTCGGAAGTGTGCTGGCGGGTTCGGCCGCGTCGCGGGTAGGTGCGGCTCCGGTGCTTCGTGTCATGGGACCGGTGGTGCCCCTTGCGCTCGTCGCCGTGGGATTCAGTCAGTCGTTGCCTGTGTTGGTTGCCGTCTTGGTGGTGCTGGGCCTTGGGCTCGGATCGGTCGACGCGGCCATGAATGCGCACGGTATTGCTGTTGAGGCGCGCTATCGCCGCAGCATCATTGCGTCGTTCTACGCCGTGTTTAGTCTCGCGGGAATTGCGGGAGCGGGACTTGCGGCCTTGTCGGCTGATTCAACGTTGTCGCTCGGCTTGTTCTTTTTGCTGATCGCCGTCGTCGTTATCCCAGTGCAATTGATCGCCGGACCTTTTCTGCTGCGCGGACTTATTGAAGTGGATGGCACGATCGACGAGGCGTCACCCGATCACCCGGCACCGGGCCACGTGCACATTCCATGGCGGCCCATTGTGTTGATCGGAATTGCGTTGACGTGCGTGTACATCGCCGACTCCGCAGCTTCCAACTGGAGCGCGGTCTATCTCACTGATGGTCTGGGCTCAGCCGAATCAGTCGCCGCCTTGGCCTACTTGCTCTACGCGCTGACAACTCTTGTGGCGCGCGTGTTAGTTGACCGCGGTGTGATGCTGCGTGGTCCGGTGCCACTCGTTCGTGCCGGTGCACTCATTGGTGTCGTCGCGGTGTTGATCGTCGCGTTGGCGCCCACACCGGCAGTCGGCCTCATTGGGTTCGCAATCCTTGGAATCGGAGTGGCTCCGGTGATTCCATTGGCGTTCGCAGCTGCGGGGTCACACGACCCGGGCGGTACGGGTGTGGCGGTAGCGCGAGTCAACGTGTTCAACTACGTCGGGTTCGTTCTGGGCGCGCCATTGATTGGCATTGTTGCGGAAGTGTCGTCATTACGGTTGGCCTTCGGGCTGCTCGTTCCGCTGTTGCTGGTTGCTGCCTTCTTGGCACCGCATTTCGCACATAAGATCGCACCCGCTGAGAGTGCGTGACTCAGGTCGCGGCTGCGCGATGAAGTCGATCGCGAATCGCCACGGCGAGACCATCGCTACCTTCAGGTGCGACGGCAACGACCGTTCGAAGCCCAAGATCGTCGGCCGATCTAAGTGCGGCGTAGAGGGCATAGGCATATTCAGTGAGGCCGGTCGGTTGCGCGAGTCGGTGGACGGCCTGCGGGGTGAACACGCTCGCTTCAGCGATAAGTCCGGCGGTGGTGTCGCCTCGCCAACCGTCAAGCGAATCAGCGTCAGCGAGAACCACCGATGCGCGAGGTGAGTAGTGCGCCGCCAGAGTGCCGGGCGCGCGCACGCTGCCGTCAGCGGGTAGGACGCGCAGACCGGTGATGGACGTGATGTCGAGTTCGGAAATCGCGCCGGGCCGCAACAGGCGAGGTTGTTCGCCGGTAGCCAACACGATGGTCGACTCGACACCGACGGTGCACGTTCCGCCATCAAGTACGAGGTCATGGGCCGGATCAAGGAAGGGACCGAGCTCGCTGACCACGTGTGCGGCGGAGGTAGCCGACACACTTCCAAAGCGATTGGCGCTCGGTGCGGCGACTCCGGTTGCGACCGCTGTGAGCAGTGCGAGAGCCACGGGGTGATCGGGAACGCGCAGCCCCACGGTGCCTTGTCCACCCGTCACGAAATCACTGACCATCGCGGCGCGGGGGAGCACCACAGTGAGTGGTCCTGGCCAGATGCTCTCTGCGAGGGTGACCGCCCAGGCCGGAACCGTCGCTGCCCATTGGTCCAGCTGGGTGATTGAGCTGAGGTGCACGATCAGCGGGTGCGAGCGTGGTCGACCCTTGATCTGGTAAACCCGGGCGACGGCCTGGTCAAGGGTGGCGCAGGCGCCGAGGCCGTAGACCGTTTCGGTCGGAAAGGCCACCACTGCACCACGTAGCAGGGCTTCTGCGGCCGCATCGACTGACGTGGTGAGGAGTTCGGGTTGCCGCGCTGACCGCTCGCCAGGGGCCGGTTGCTGGGTCTCGCTCACCACACCATTGTGTCGGCGTGGGTTCGGGGGGTGTAAATCGACGCTCATGTCGCACCGCTGGATGCCGGAATTCCCGAAGAGGTGACGTATCGTTGAAGACGAAACTTCCCCA
>CAIYMF010000168.1 GCA_903927265.1 uncultured bacterium
GCTGACGGAAGTGGCCCTTCAGTCTCGGTGACACCTGATGGAATGCGGTCCTTCTATTCCTTCGATCCCAGTTTCCAGCCCTACCCCTGTGCGAAGAGCGAGATTGGTACGCCGGTTCCGACCGAGTCTGGTAGCTCCGGTGGCGGTTCGAGTGATGCCTATCCGGGACCCGCGTGCCCGAGCCCGACGGGTGCTACCAAGCCGGCGCCACAGGGTGACGACGCCATCGCCGTGGCGCGCAAGGCAATGAAGGCAGCCGGCGTTGACCCCGACGGTTTCCAATGGCGCGCCGAACCGGTAGGTGACCAGTACAACTCCTACGTCACGGCGTCACAAAGGGTCAATGGGCAACTCACGGGGTCAATGTGGGGGTTCTCGATCGTCGGGGGCGGCAAGTTGGCCTCTGTCAACGGTTTCCTTGCACCGTTGGTGCCGCTTGGTGACTACGACACTGTGTCGGCGACCGACGCTGTCGCGCGACTTGGCAACCCGGTGTTCGGCGGCTCGTACGGCGGCCCGATTGCGATGTCGGCCGATACCCGAGGCGGAGTCGCGACGTCGGGCGGAGCCGCTGGTTCAGCGGCAGTCTCGGGCAACGTCGTCGTGCCGGGCGACACTGTCGCGACGTCGGCTCCGACCGAACCTCCGGCGGCCATGAAGCCGGGTGCGAAATTTAGCTGGCCGGTGGCACACGTCACCATTACGAAGGCCACGCTTGGACTCGCGCAGTACTTCCAGCCGGATGGCTCGGTCGTGCTGATGCCGACCTACCAGTTGGATTCGGCTGATCAGGGCATGTACTCGATGACTGCAGTGGTTGATTCGGCCCTCGACATGACGGCGCCTTAAGCCCAGCGGAATCTCACCGCGTCGCCGGGGCGCACCTGGCCGAGCAGGTCAAGATCGTCGTCGAGTACAGCCGCAATCACCGGGTAGCCACCGCTGACCCCGGCGTCAGGCCCAAGCACGATGGGTTGGCCGTCGGGTGGAACTTGCACTGAGCCGGGCAGAGTGGGCTCGCTGGCAAGATCGCCGCTTCGGCGGGGCAGCGGTACTCCCATGAACCTGATGCCCGTGCGGTCGCTTTCGCCGCGCACGGTGTACTCGGAGGTGACGAGCAGTTCGAGGGCGGAGGAATCGAACCAGTCGGTACGTGGACCGGGCGCCACACGCACGGTCACAGGCACGGCCATCGGAAAAGGTGAGATGAACTCGAACCACGCCTCACCGTCGACCTCGGAGCCAATGGGCAACGTCGTTCCGACAGTCAATGGTTCGGGACCAATCATCGCCAGCACATCGCGCGAGCGGCTACCCAGTACCGGCTCGACATCGATACCGCCGCGCACCGACATGTAGGTGCGCAACCCGCTCGTGGCTAGACCCATGGTGAGCACGGCACCTACAGCCAGGTGGTGGGCGCGGTTCATGTCGAGGGCGCGTCCTGTGGCGGTGACCTGACACGGCGCCCCCGTTACCGCGACGATGGCGCCTTCGGGAAATCGGAGGGAGACCCCACCGAGCAGGCACTCAAGTCCTGCAGCATTCGTTGGATTGCCGGTGAGTCGATTGGCCAGTGCCAGTGCCCGTCGATCCGCGGCCCCCGATCGTGCCACGCCCCACTCGGCCAGATCGCGCCCATGATCTTCAACGAGTGTGAGTGCCCCCGGGGCGAGAACCTCAATCGTCGCGGTCATCGCTCACACCGCCCGAAACTGCACGGTGTCGCCGGGGGCGAGCAACGACGGGGGAGTGCGCGAGGTGTCGAACAGGACGGCGTCGGTGTGGCCAAGCAGATGCCATCCACCGGGGCTCGCCATCGGATAGATGCCAGTTTGGCCGGCGGCAATTCCAATGCTGCCAGCAGGAACGCGTACCCGCGGGGTGGCTAATCGAGGCACTGCACCAAGTCGCGGGTCAAGGCCATCGAGGTAGGCGAATGCGCGGGTGAAGCCGAGGAACACCACGTAGTAGGTGGCCGAACTATGGGCGTTAATGACCGCATCGACCGTGAGGTCGGTAAGACGCGCCACGGTCTCGAGGTCGTCGCCGTCGTAACTGGTGTCGATCAGGTGGTGATGCGCAGCGTCTTGCGCTTCCGATTGCAGGTCAGATCCATCATCGAGTGACATCACCAACTCGAGCACTGTGGCCGAATCGCTGGCACGCACGAGTACCGAACTCCACCCTGGCCGCGGCCGCAGGGTGGGCTGTTGATGCAGCAGTGCTGCGCGCAGGGACGTGACCACAGTGGGACCCCTGACGTCGATCAGTACGTGATCTCGGCCGTAGGGCGCAACGCGCAGCGTTCCGAACTTCGGGTGCTCAGCGCTGCGCGCGAGCGAGGCTGACTCAGGCCGAGCCATGCGATGCGCGCACGTCGAATCCGGCTTGCTCAAGTGCGGCCCGCACGGCGGCCGCATTGGCGGCTGCCCCGGGGGTGTCGCCGTGTAGGCAGATGCTGTCGACTGTTCCGGCGTGGGCGAGTTGCACTGCCTGAGTCACCACCGCGGCTGTGTCGTGGTGCACGGCGCCAGGTTGGGTGCGAGGAACGAGGCGGCCGTCGACGCCGTAGGCACGGTCAGCGAATCCTTCGCGAACAATCGTCAGGCCAGCACTGGTGGCGACGTCGAACATCACGGTGTCAGTCATCGTCATTACCGGTAGCGGCTGACCGTACGCCGCGATGGCAGCGACGACTGCCTGAGCCTGCACTTCATCGATGAGGGTGCGGTGATAGAGCGCGCCATGTGCCTTGAGGTAGCTGATGCTCGTACCCTCGGCACGAGCGAGTGCTTGGAGTGCACCGAGTTGATAGAGCACATCGGCTTGAAGGTCATCAGGTTCGATGTCGAGTGCGCGTCGGCCGAACCCACGCAGGTCGTCGTATCCGACCTGTGCGCCGACTGTCACTCCGTGCGCGACTGCGGTGGCAAGGCAGTGTCGAAGAGTGGTGGGGTCACCCGCGTGAAATCCGCAGGCGACGTTGGCGCTGCTGATGAAGGGAATCAGTGCATCGTCATCGCCCAGAGTCCAGCGACCGTACGATTCGCCGACGTCAGCGTTGAGGTCGATGGTGGGCACGTCAGGCTGCCCGGCTACCGCGTCGTGCCACCGTGACTCCGATGGCGACACCGGCGGCGAGTGCTCCGGTTGCGACAACGGCGGCGGGAATTCCGACTCGTACGGCCATGCGTTGGCGCCTGAAGTCGCGAATTGGCCAACCATGATCGCGTGCGTACGCGCGCAGCGCCGAGTCAGGATTGACGGCACAGGGTTCGCCCACAAGCGTAAGCATGGGTAGATCGTTGAATGAGTCGCTATAGGCCGCGCAGCGATCAAGGTCGAGTCCGGCGCGAGTAGCGAGGGCACGCACGGCCTCGGCCTTGGCAGGGCCGTGCAACGGGTGACCGACGAGCTTGCCGGTGTACACGCCATCGCGAATCTCAGACACGGTTCCGAGTGCCCCGGTGAGCCCGAGGCGTCGGGCCACGATGGTGGCGAGTTCAACGGGCGCCGCGGTGACCAACCACACCCGTTGCCCGGCGTCAATGTGAGCCTGGGCGATAGCCAGCGTTCCGGGCCACATCTTGTCGACCATGATTTCGTCAAAAATCTCGGTGCCCAATTCGACAATCTCAGAGACTCGGCGACCCGCGACGAAACCCAGTGCGCTTTCGGTCGCTGACGCCATGTCATCCATATCCTCAGCGCCGGAGGCCAAGAACTTCACCTGTTTCCAGGCGAAGTCGGTGACCTCGGGAACGGTGAAGAATCGTCGGCGGGCCAGACCGCGAGCGAGGTGGAAGATACTCGCTCCGCGCATAATCGTGTTGTCGATATCGAAGAAGGCAGCAGCGGTCGGGTCGGCTTGGATATCGTGCGCGGGCAGCACCTCAATGGCCGCGGCGCTGGCCTCGCCAGCGACTCGATACCGGTCCAGAAGCGAGGGCTTGGCTGGATTCGGGGAACTCGTGCCGTCGGCAGATTCCGTCGGGCGCGCCGCAGTCACAGGTTCATTCTACTGTCGCGCGGCTGTGCCAGACTCACGTGCATGGCCACCACAGTCGCAGATCTACTGGCCGACACGGCCGACCGCGACCCCGACGGCGTGGCGATCGTTCATGCGGGTGCCCGAGTTTCGTGGTCAACACTCGATGCCCGGGTCACTGCGTTCGCTCGCGGAGCCTTGGCGCGTGGATTGCGTCGAGGTGACCGAATCGCGCTCATTACGGCCAATCGAACCGAACTGATCGTCGCTCATCTCGGAGCACTGCGGGCAGGCCTGATTTCGGTGCCGATCAACCCGGTGCTGACCGCGCATGAACTAGCGCAACGCACGCACGATACGTCGCCTGAACTTGTCATCTGTGATGCCTCGAGCGAGGTAGCGGTGCGCGAGGCGTTGATGACCAACCAAATCGGAACCGGCGGGGTGGTTACCGTCGGATCGGCTACGTGGGGCGATCTCGTGCGTCCCGATCACCCGGCCGCTGAACCCGGGCAGATCGACTCCGAGGCGGTCGGCGTTCTGATGTTCACCGGTGGAATCGGTGGCCGCCCCCAGGCCGTCATGCTCACCCATCGAGCACTCATGGCATCGGTTACTCAACTTGCCGCACTCGAACCGGCACCCCTTGAGCCGATCGACGTGCTGTTGCTGTCGCTTCCACTCGTGCACAGCCAAGCGTTGGGAATTCTCGCCCTGGCATTTTCTGTTGGTGCCACCGTGGTGCTCGAGCGTCGATTTGATCCCGAAGAGTCGTTCACGATTGTTGAGCGCGAAGGGGTGACAGCCGTTGCTGGCTCGCCCGCATTGTTCACCGACTGGTCAATGCGCGAGCACGCCGGTGAGGTGTTGGGCGACGTTCGCCTGATGGCATTAGGCCAGGCGGCGATGCCGCCGGCCGTGGCGGCGCAACTTCTGGCTCTGACTGGGCTGAGGGTGTGGGAGGGATACGGGATGGCCGAATCCTCAGGCCTGCTCACGTGCACCGGCGACCGCCTTTCTGCCGACGCAAGCGTGGGGCATCCGCTTCCCGGCGTCGAGTTGCGACTCGTTGATGTTGATGGTGAAGACATCGATGAGGAGGGAGATCCGGGCGAAATCTACGTGCGAAGCCAGGCATTGTTCAGCGGCTTGTGGCCCGACGGCGCGAGTGCGCCCGATGCGCAAGGCTGGTTCGCGACGCGCGATGTGGCCTATCTCGACGAAGCCGGTGACCTGCATCTGGTTGACCGGCGACACGACCTCATCGTCGTCAATGGTTTTCCGGTCTATCCCCATGAGGTCGAAGTCGTGATTGATTCTCTCGATGGTGTGTCGGAATCGGCAGTGGTCGGTGTTGAGCATCCAGTGACCGGACAGGCGGTGACGGCCCTCGTGGTGCTCGGCCTCGAGTCGACCGTTACCCCCGACGAGCTGCGTGAACATTGTGCGCTTCGGCTGGCGCGGCATAAGTGCCCCACGACCATCGAGATCGTCGACTCGCTTCCTCATACCGAGTTCGGCATCGTGCAGCGACACGGATTGCACGTCGCCCCGTGACTGATTCAGTGCGTGTGACTCTCATCGGTCGGCCGGGCTGTCACCTGTGTGATGATGCGCAGATCGTCATCGAGCAGGTCTGCGGTGAACTGGGCGTCGGGTGGATCAAACGCTCGATTGATGACGATCCCGAGTTGCACGATCTGTATTGGGAGCAGATTCCGGTGACGCTCGTCGACGGTCACCAGCACGATCTGTGGCGGGTTGACCCGGCGCGGCTACGAGCGGCACTTCTCGCTCCGTCGGGTGAATGAGAGCGCATCCGTACGCGTAAATACCGAATAACGGACGCAGGCGTCCGTTCTGCATTGGAGTACACGTTCACAAGCGCCTAGGCTCAGGGCAAACATCCGTCACTTCCCGGGGGCTTACGAGTGTCTCTCCCACGCTCCGAACGGACCGCGATCACGGCGGTTCCTGAGGCGACCGTCGCGCGCCTACCGGTGTATCACCGGGCGCTTGTGGCGTTGGCGGAGCGCGGTGCCACCACGGTGTCGAGTGAGGAACTTGCTGCCGCAGTAGGAGTCACGAGTGCCAAGCTGCGCAAGGATCTCTCGCTGCTGGGGTCGTACGGAACCCGTGGAGTCGGTTACGAGGTCGATTACCTGCTGTACCAGATCTCGCGTGAACTCGGACTGACTCAAGATTGGCCGCTGGTCATCGTGGGTGTCGGAAACCTCGGTCGCGCGCTCGCCAACTACGGCGGATTCTCTTCGCGCGGGTTTCGTATTGCTGGGCTACTCGACCCTGACCCCGAAATCGTGGGGGAGAAAATCGGCGCCGATTTTCTCGTCGAGGTGCGACCGCTCGATGAACTCGAGGATGTCGTCAACGAGGCGGGTGTGCTGATCGGAGTGATCGCAACTCCTGCCCATGCTGCTCAGGCTGTGTGCGACCGGCTCATTGCCGCCGGTGTTCGCAGCATCATGAACTTCGCCCCCCATGTGGTGGTGGTCCCTTCCGGAGTCTCCGTTCGATCGGTTGACCTCGGTCTCGAATTGCAAGTGCTCGCATTCCACGAGCAACGCAAACTTGGTCGCGAGGAGGTGCGCTCGTGATCATCACCCCTGTCCGCCGCACCGCTACACCCGCACGGGAGTGCATCCAGTGAGCACCCGTTCCCCTAAGACATCGACCACCGTCAGCCGACCGGCTGCGTCGTCGAAGTCTGCCCCCAAGTCGTCGGCCAAGCCGGCGGTTAAATCGACGGCTGCCAAGTCGACTGCTTCCAAATCGACTGCTTCCAAGACGACGGCTGCGAAGTCGACTGCTTCCAAGACGGCCAAGACTTCTGAGTCCAAGGCCCCCGTGAAGGCGAGTCCGGCTAAGCCAGCGGCGAAGCCGGTTGCGGCGAAGCCGGCGACAAAGCCAGTGGCTAAGAGCGTGCCTGCCAAGGCACCCGACAAGGTACCCACCAAGGCTGCCGCGAAGCCTGCCGTGGTCCCTGTGACCATGGCAGAGGTTGAGGCAGCGGCTGCCGCCCTCGAGACCGTCGTGGTCAACGAGACGGCTGCGGCCATTGCGTCACTGCTTCCGACACCTCCGCGCCGTTCCGAGGATGCCGAACCCGAGCGTTACCGCCCGAGTCTGGGAACGGTCGCTCTCGCAGCCGCCGGGCCTGGTGACCCCGAGTTGGTGTCGGTGCGCACGGCGACGTTGCTCGGCGCGGCCGATGTCATTTTGGCTGACGCCTCGACGCTGCCGGTAGCCGAGCGCTTTGCCGGACGCCGTTCAGTGATTCGTTCGTTGGTCGACGCCGACGGACTCCCGCTTGAGCCAGCCGCGCGCGTCAAACTTGCGGTCGAGAGTGCACGTGCCTCACGTGATGTGGTGCGACTGCTCGGCACTGACCCCACCACCGACAGCAGCTGGGCCGCTGAAGCGGCGTTGCTCACCAAGGCGAAGGTCCCCTTCGAATTCAGCCCCGGTGTGTCACTCATCAGCGGTGTGACGAGTCACGCTGGCATTCCGCTGACGGGTGGGCGGGCGCGCGAGGTGCGCATCCTCGACGCCGACGACACCACCGTTGCCTGGGCTGATCACGGTGATTCGCGCGTCAGTCTGGTGATTCTCAACGGAGCCGACCGTGCGGTTGAAATCGCGCGCGCACTTGTTGACGCAGGGCGTCGCGATGACACTCCGGTCGCGATCACTCGCGATGGCACCACCGTCGAGCAGCGCACCGTCACGGCGACGCTCGCCGATCTTGCGGTCGTGGTGAAGGCTTCCCGTCAGTCAGGGCCGGGCGTGATGGTCGTGGGCGAAACTGTCGGCAAACGTTCAGCGCTGTCGTGGTTCGAAACCAAGCCGTTGTTTGGCTGGCGAGTTCTGGTGCCACGCACCAAGGAATCACAGTCTGGGCTGGCCGATCACCTGCGTCGCTACGGCGCGGTGGCGGTGGAAGTTCCCACCATCTCAGTTGAGCCGCCGCGCACTCCCCAGCAGATGGAGCGTGCGGTGCATGGTCTGGTGTCGGGTCGCTACCAGTGGATCATCTTCACCAGCGTCAATGCGGTGCGTGCTCTTCGTGAGAAGTTTGAGGAGTACGGACTCGATTCACGCGCCTACTCGGGCCTGCGCATTGCCGCTGTCGGTCTCGACACGGCCGACGCTCTTGAGCAGTTCGGTGTGCGCGCCGACCTTATTCCGTCCGGTGATCAGTCGACGGCAGCACTCGTTGACGAGTTCCCCGAATTCGACGACATCGTCGACCCGATCAACCGCGTCTTCTTGCCGCGCGCTGACATTGCTACCGAGGGTTTGGTGGCCGGCCTCAGCGAACTCGGCTGGGAAGTTGACGACGTCACCGCCTATCGCACCGTGCGTGCGGCACCGCCGCCCGCCGAAACGCGTGAGGCCATCAAGAGCGGTGGATTCGACGCGGTGCTCTTCACGTCATCAAGCACTGTGCGCAATCTTGTGGGGATTGCGGGCAAGCCGCATCAGACAACCGTCGTCGCCTGCATCGGACCTCAGACGTCGAAGGCCGCAGAAGAACACGGTTTGCGTGTCGATGTGCGCTCCGAGACAAGCAACGTGTTTGCCCTCGTTGACGCTCTGGCCGAACACGGCGAGAAGTTGCGGCTCGCGGCCGCTGATTCGGGCGAGTACACCTGGCGTCCCAGTCGCCGCCGCGGCGCTGCGCGTCGTCGCACTACCTGATCATTGCTGAAGTGTTGTGGGTCGAGAGGAGTCGACAGTGAGCGAGCGCACCACCGTGCATCTGCTGCGTCATGGCGAGGTGCACAACCCGACGGGTGTGCTGTACGGCCGCATGGAGGATTTTCATCTGAGTGACCTCGGTCGTCAGATGGCCGACCGTGTGGCCGAGTATCTCGCCGATCGCGACATCGTGGTGGTCACGGCGTCCCCCCTCGATCGGGCCCAGGAGACGGCGGCTCCGATCGCTGCGTCACATGGGCTCGTACTCGGAACCGATACTGATCTCATTGAGGCTGCCAACGTCTTCGAAGGCCAGCGAGTGAGTGTGGGTGATGGGGTATTGAAGAAGCCCACCACCTGGCGTCACCTGTACAACCCGCTCAAGCCGTCGTGGGGCGAGCCGTATGTCGATGTGGCTGCGCGGATGCGCACCGCGATCGCTGCGGCACGCGAGGCCGCTGTTGGTCATGAGGCCGTGTGTGTCAGCCACCAATTACCGATCTGGATCGCGCGGCTTGATGCCGAGCAGCGGCACTTTGTGCATGATCCGCGCAAGCGTCAGTGCAGCCTGGCTTCGTTGACGTCACTCACCTATGTCGATGATCGACTCGTATCGATCACCTACTCCGAACCCGTTGCCGATCTTGTCGAGGTGTCGACCAAGGGCGTCGGGGCGTGATTCGTCGCCCCCGACCGATTGTCTTGCTCGGCCTCGTTGCCTGCCTTGTGGTGGTCAGCGGGTGCTCGAGTCAGTCGGGGGTCAGCCGTGCCGACGGAGACACGAGTTACGTGGCGGGCGATGGAACAACGGTGATCTTGCCGGAGGCGCAGCGTCAGCCAGCTCCTGCGATCGTGGCCGACACCCTTAAGTCTGGCCGCTTCGATGGCTCGACGTTCGATCTCGCTGCCCAGCGCGGCAAAGTCGTGGTTCTCAACGTGTGGGCGTCATGGTGCGCGCCGTGTCGTGCTGAGGCCCCGTCGCTTGCGCGTATGAGTACAACGCTGTCGCCCGACGGAGTGGTCTTCGCTGGACTCAATACGCGCGATAGTGGAACAGCCGCCCAGTCGTTCGTCGACCGCTTTGGTGTTCCCTACGTAACACTCGACGACACCGATGGTCGCCTTCAATTGGCCTTCCGCAATTCGTTGCCCATGACTGCCATTCCGTCAACGGTCATCATCGATAAGCAGGGGCGCGTGGCGGCGAGGGCTCTGGGCGAGCTTGATGAGTCGCGCGTGCGAGGATTGGTTGAACCACTCTTACGCGAATCGGCGGGGTAACCATGACTGTGATGTCGTCGGTCACCCAAACGGTGTCGGGTGGGTCGTTGCTACTCGCCATTCCGATCGCCTTTGTGGCCGGACTGTTGTCGTTCCTCAGTCCGTGTGTGCTCCCGCTCGTGCCGGGCTACCTGTCGTACGTCACCGGACTCACGGGCGCCGAACTCGCGGGTGAGGCAGTCGAGGGTGAGTCATCCGAGCCGCGGCGTTCCAAGGTCATGCTCGGCACCCTGCTCTTCATCGCTGGCTTCAGTGCGGTGTTCGTCGCTTACGGGGTGTTGTTCGGAAGCCTGGGCGGTTGGTTGATCGAGTACGAACAGCAGATCACCCGTGTTCTCGGCGTCCTGGTGATCGTGATGGGTGTCGCGTTTATGGGCTTCGTGCCGAGACTGCAGCGCGAAGCGCGCGTGCATAAAAAGGTGCCGGTGGGTTTGTGGGGCGCGCCGCTTCTCGGTGTGCTGTTCGGTCTTGGCTGGACCCCGTGCATCGGGCCGACGCTCGCCGCTGTTCAAACTCTGGCTTTTACTGAAGGAAGCGCAGCACGCGGGGCATTGCTGAGCGTGGCGTATTGTCTTGGGCTCGGGCTGCCGTTCTTGCTGGTGGGGTTGGCCTTCCGTAAGGGTCTCGGGGCACTGTCGTGGGTCAAGCAGCACTACGCGCTCGTCACCCGCATCGGCGGTGCCCTGCTCATCGTGATCGGACTGTTGCTAGTGACCGGCTTGTGGGGCGACGTCACGGTGTGGATGCGTATCTGGGCCAGCGGTTTCTCGCCGGCACTGTAGGTGTGAGACTTGGTCACGTGAGCGACCCCGGTATCGACGAGGCATCGGCCGGCCTCACCACCCAGCCTGAGTCCGACGTCACGTCGCCGAACCCTGCGGGTATCGGTGCTACCGGCTGGCTGCGGTGGGCCTGGCGCACTCTCACCAGCATGCGAGCCGCGCTCATCCTGCTCTTCCTCCTTGCGGTGGCAGCGATCCCGGGTTCAACCTTTCCGCAGCGAGGCACCAACACGGTTGAAGTCAGCCAGTACATCGCGCGCAATCCCACGTGGGGGCCGATACTCGATCGCCTCGGCATGTTCGACGTTTTCGCGGCACCGTGGTTCGCAGCGATCTATCTGCTGTTGATGGTGTCGTTGGCGGGATGTGTGATTCCGCGGGCCAGGTTGCACTGGCGCGCGATGCGTGCACAGCCGCCTGCCGCACCGTCGAGATTGTCGCGGCTACCTGAACACCGCACGCTCGAACTCGATGGCTCGCCGGCTGACGTACTGACTGCGGCCGAAACGGTGCTGCGCGCTCGGCGATGGCGGGTGCGTCGCGAGGTGGCCCCGTCGGGTGAATCGACGTGGGTGGCCGCCGAAACGGGCTACTTGCGCGAAACAGGAAACCTGCTATTTCACTTGGCGCTGCTTGCCTTGCTCGTGGCGGTGGCGGCCGGAGGCATGTTCGGAGCCAAGGGACAGGTGATCGTGCGCGAGGGATCGGCGTTTTCGAACACGCTGACTCAGTACGACTCCTTTAGCCCCGGCCGGCTGTTCAAGGCTGATCGGCTCGTGCCCTTTACCGTTCACCTCGACCAGTTCCGTGCGACCTATCAGGAAGACGGGATGCAGCGCGGGGCGCCACGAGATTTCGCCGCGGATGTTGTCTACAGCACGGGCCCCGGAACTGCTGAGCGGAAAGCGACCATTGGGGTCAACGAGCCGCTTGCCATTGATGGAACCAAGGTGTTTCTCGTCGGTCACGGCTACGCGCCGACGTTCGTGATCAAAGATGCCACCGGCAAGGTGCTGCTCGATGATTCAGTGGTCTTCCTGCCACAAGATGGAAATTTCACCAGTGACGGTGTCATCAAGATTCCGGATGCGACACCTCAGATTGGTTTTACGGGGGTCTTTCTCCCGACGGCCGAGCGTGATCCGGTGCGAGGCGGATTCTCGTCATTCCCCGCGCCCTTGCGCCCCGAGGTCTTCCTGTCGGTGTGGCGCGGCGATCTCGGCCTCGACAAGGGCACTCCGCAGAGTGTGTACCGACTCGACACCTCGTCGATGGAGCGCCTTGGCCTCAAGGATCTCAAACCTGGGCAAATCTGGACCCTGCCGGACGGACTCGGCACCCTGACCTTCACGGGAGTGAGCGAGTACGCCACCTTCAACGTGGCCAGTGACCCCGGAAGCGGATGGGCACTCGCGGCTGCGGTGTTGGCGATCGTCGGCTTGTCACTTTCACTATTCGTTCGACGTAGACGGTTGTGGGTGCGAGTGCCAGATACTTCACCAGACCCTAAGGTGGAGGTCGAGTTCGGTGCCCTCGGTCGTTCCGAGGCGCCTGGCCTTGATGAGGAGCTTGATTCCGTGGTCGCAGCGGTTCGACGAGCAGTGGAAGGCGTGTGATCAAGGTGGCGTCCGAGACGACACTCGCGTACATCAGCAACAACTTGGTGTACGCGTCGATGTTGGCCTACACCGTGGCCATGGTGGCCTTCGCGGTGTCCTTTGCTCAGGGCCGTGGTCGTAGCGATTCATCGATGTCGGTGCGAGACACAGAGCAGGCGCAATCGGTCGTTGGTTCGGCCTCCGTCGACGTGCTCGAGCGCACCGATGTTGAGTCCGAACCGGGAAGTGAGCCGGGTCGTCGCGCGGGCAACATCGGCATGTCGGTCATGTGGCTGGCGACGTTGCTCTTGCTCGGCGGAGTCGTCGCGCGTGGGCTCTCCTCGGGACGTGTTCCGTGGGGCAACATGTACGAGTTCTCGATCACCAGCGCCCTCGGAATTTCGTTGGCGTTCCTGGTGGTCTCGCTCAAGCGCGATGTGCGCTGGCTCGGAATGTTGGTGGTCATTCCGGTACTGCTGACCCTCGGAACAGCAGTCGCGGTTCTCTACACCGACTCGGCGCCGCTCGTGCCTGCGCTCAAGTCATGGTGGCTGCTGATTCACGTGTCCGCTGCAATCATCTGCGCGGGTGCTTTCACGTTGGGCGCTGCAGTGACGGTGCTCTATCTGATGGTCACGCGGGTTGACCGCCGCGTCGCCGCCGGTGAAGGCGCTGGCTGGTTCGGTGCGATTGCGCAGCGTGTTCCCAGTGCCGATCGCCTAGATCAGATGGCGTACCGCACCAACGCTTTTGTGTTCCCGCTCTGGACCTTCGCAGTGGTTGCCGGTGCCATCTGGGCTGAGAGTGCATGGGGTCGCTATTGGGGTTGGGACCCCAAGGAGACGTGGGCGTTCATCACCTGGGTGGTGTACGCGGCCTACCTGCACGCGCGTGCCACGGCAGGTTGGAAGGGCCACCGAGCAGCGGCAATCGGGCTCGTCGGCTACGGCTGCTTCCTGTTCAACTACTTCGGTGTCAACCTGTTGTTCTCGGGGTTGCACTCGTATTCAGGGGTTAAGTAGTCGCACTCGGATCGGGTGGTTCGCCGCGGCGTTCACGCTGCTTGCGTCGCCAGACCTCATCACCGAGTTCACGCATGAATCGTGGATCGTCGTCGGGTGAAACCGGACTTGATCGCTGGAGTTCACTACGCCGACTCACACGTCCGAAGAGAAACCATGCCACGGGTCCGATGACCGGAAGAAGAAGGATCACCAGCAGCCACGTCCAGCGTGGAAGTAGCCGAGGGCTGGGAGTCTGCACGCACTCAGCGAAGGCTGCAATGGTGCACGCGAGGATGACCAAGACGGCAATGACCCGTGGCATGTTCCCCCTCTCGTGCTGGCTATCTCATGATTGCAGGGTGTGACACGCTGCGCTCGTCGGTCACTCAGTTGGCGGAGGCTCTCGCTCGCTGTCTTCGGCTCTGGCGGACTGCTCGATTCGACGATTGATGCGACCGAATGTTCCACTGACCGACGCACTTGCTGCATCGCGCGTGCGATTGAGCGCGAACAAGCTGATGAATCCTGAGATCACCAAGCCGAGTGCGAGCAGGAGGAAGAGATTCGCTCGAATGCCGATGAGCCAGAGCACTGCCGTGACGGCGACAAAGAGGGCGAGCCGAACGGCGGTGTACCGAAGAAGTCCGAACCGCGTCGATTGAGCCGCGGATTCGTCAACGGCGATCGGCTCTGCCTGTTCGCTCCCTGCCTCCTCTCTCATGGCTATCAGCCTAGGCGTGGCTGGTGAGTGAGGCGATCACCAGCCCGACAGTGAGCGCGATGCCGTACACCAAGAGAAGCCGACCGGTTGCCACCAAAACAGCGATGAGGTCGCGTGCGAGTGCGCCCGACCGCACGATGCGTACCGGCGCAAGTGCAAGTGGAATGCTCAGGAGAGCAAGTAGTGCCCACGGGGTTGCCAGCAAGGCCAGAATGACCACCGCGAGGAAGGCGATCACGATCATTGCTACGTACAGCCGTCGAGTCGCTGCATCTCCGATACGCACCGCAAGAGTTCGTTTGCCTGACTGGGTATCTCCAGGGATATCGCGCAGGTTGTTGGCGACGAGAATGGCGCACGAGAGCGCGCCGAGGCCGATGGATGCCACGAACGCGATCACCGTCAGGGTGCCTGTCTGTACAAACGCTGAGCCCATCGTCGCGACGACGCCAAAGAAGAGGAAGACGAAGACTTCGCCGAGACCGGCATATCCGTAAGGACTGGGCCCGCCGGTGTACAACCACGCTGCTGCGATCGACGCGGCTCCGACCAGAATGAGCCACCAGGCGCCGGTGAGCACCACAAGTGCCAGACCAGCCAGAGCGGCAATTCCAAAACACACGAAAGCGGCTCGCTTGACGGCGTGCGGACTTGCGAGCCCCTGGCCTACCAGCCGCACCGGACCGACGCGGGCGGCATCGGTTCCACGAATGCCATCGCTGTAGTCGTTGGAGTAATTCACTCCGACCTGCAGGGCCAAGGCCACGATGAGTGCGAGAACCGCTCGACGTACATCGAGAGTTCCGTTGCGCGCGAGCATGCCGACACCTGTTCCGACGAGAACGGGGGCGACTGCCGCCGGCAACGTACGCGGTCGCGCCCCTTCGAACCATTCGTGGGCGGTTGTCACAGTGGCATCTCAAGTCTGGCGCGAAGCTGCATGCGGTCGATCTTGCCGTTTGGCAGGTAGGGCAGCGAGTCGACCCACCGAATCGAGGCACGAGTCGATCCTGCGGCGTCAGAAACGGCCTCGTGAATGGCGGCGTCAGCGGGAATACCCAGGGCAGTTCGAATGGCGACGATTACCGGAATCTGCCCCCACTCGGGATCGTCGATGGCGAGGGCCACAGCATCGGTGATGCCATCAATGGATCGCACGGCATCGGTCACCGCAACCAGTGACACCTTGCGTCCGCCGACCTTGATGACGTCGTCGCGTCGACCCAGCACAGTGAGAACTCCATCGCTCAATACGCCGATGTCAGAGGTGTAAAACGCCCCGTCATGAAATGCGGCTTCGGTGAGATCGGGGCGACCCCGGTAGCCGCTTGCGAGAGTCGCGCCTCCGATGCGCACGCGTTCATCATCGCCGATGGTCACGGTGACGTTGGGAAGCGGACGTCCGTCGTAGACAACACCGCCGCACGTTTCGCTGGCGCCGTAAGTGGAGGTGAGCCGTACCCCGGCTGCGACGGCAGCGTGCCGCAACGCAGTGGGTAGGGCGGCGGCACCGATCAACACGTGATCGAAGCGAGCCAATGCGTCAGTGGCAGCCGGGTCGTCGAGGACTCGTGCCAACTGAGTCGGGACGAGTGAAACGTAGGCGGGCGCGCCGTCTGCCGCGCAGAGCTCGAGGGCGTGCAGTGCCGTGTGTGTGAACGACTCGGGCGTGAAGGACTGCGCGCCTCCGACACCGGGCCACGGCACCGGCTCGATGTCGGCATCGATCGCGCGAGCCACTGTCATCAGTCCGCCAACGGCCGTGACGGGCATGGCCACCAGCCATCGGCCAGGTCCGCGCGTCAACGCCGAGTGACTGGCGTGCGCGGCGGCGCAGAGCGCGGCCGCACCGAGGAGGACCCCCATGGGATCGCCGCTCGAACCGCTGGTGGTGAGCAGCGCTGCGATGCCGTCGGCCTCGAGCGGTGTGTCAACAGCGAGGGCAGTTCGCTGGGCGCGCACGTGCGACGAGCCGTCGTCGGTGGGAAGCAGCGCGACTGAGGGACCTGTTCCGTTGATGGCCTCACGCAGGGCGCGGTGCACGTGGAGAACGCCCTCGGCCCCGGGGGGCACCTCGAGGGCGAGGAGGCGGCGACTCGCGCGTTCAGGCATCGTCGTTAGCCTAGGCGGGTGGACACTCGTACTCGTTACCCGCTGCTGCCTGTCGTTGCCGAAGATTCGCCAGCCTTCACTGACCCCTCGTATTCGAGCATCGCTGCGGGGTGTGAGTGGGAGCGGTCTGGCGAGTACAGCGATATCCGCTACGAAACCTCCGTGGGCGAGGCGGCCGGTATCGCGAAGATCACCATCGACCGACCGCACAAGCGCAACGCCTTCCGACCTCAGACACTCTTCGAACTCGAGCGTGCCTTCACGGTTGCCCGTGATGACCCGACAATCGGAGTGATTGTGCTCACCGGTCAGGGCGACTGGGCGTTTTGCTCGGGCGGTGACCAGATGATTCGCGGCGACGATGGGTACATCGGCGCCGATGAAGTAGCCGAGCAAGGAATTGGTCGGTTGAACGTTCTCGACCTGCAGATTCTGATTCGTCGCATTCCCAAGCCGGTGGTGGCCATGATCGCCGGCTACGCAGTGGGTGGCGGTCACGTGTTGCACGTGGTGTGCGACCTGTCGATCGCGGCTGACAATGCGCGCTTCGGTCAAACCGGCCCGAAGGTGGGCTCCTTTGACGGTGGCTACGGATCGGGTCTGCTGGCGCGCACCATTGGTCAAAAGCGCTCGCGCGAGATCTGGTACCTGTGCCGCATGTACGGCGCTGAGCAGGCGTACGACTGGGGACTGGTCAACTCGGTGGTACCGCTTGTCGATCTTGAGCACGAAACGGTTCAGTGGTGCCGCGAAATGCTGGCGCTCTCACCGCTTGCCTTGCGGATGCTGAAGGCGTCACACAATGCCGCCGATGATGGCCTTGCCGGTGTGCAGCAGCTGGCCGGTGACGCAACCATGCTGTTCTACATGTCCGAGGAAGGACAGGAAGGCCGTAACGCGTACCAAGAGCGCCGTCGTCCCGACTTCTCCAAGTTCCCCAAGCGTCCGTAAGTCACATGCGCCCCGACCTCGCCGACGTCCTGGCGGTTGCGACTGCGTTCGCGCTGCCCATGCGGCGACAGTTTCGTGGGGTCGATCTACGCGAAGGCGTGCTCATTCACGGCCCGAGCGGCTGGGGCGAATGGGCGCCCTTTCCCGAATATGGCGATGACGTCGCCGCCGTGTGGCTCGCCGGCGCGCTCGAAGCGGCTTTCGGGGCCTGGCCGGTGGCCGTGCGCGATCGCATTCCAGTCAACGCGATTATTCCCGGAACCGATGCGCACGATGCGTACGCGATGACGTGCGCTGCGGTGCGCGAAACGGGCTGCACCACCGTCAAGGTCAAAGTGGGTGAACGCGGCGCCGGGTTGAGCACCGTCACACATGATGTCGCGCGAGTAAGCGCTGTGCATGCGGCGCTTGTCGACTGCGACGTGCATGGAGCCATTCGCGTGGATGCAAATGCTGTGTGGACTGTTGACGAGGCCACCGAAGCGTTGACGCTGCTCGATGACGCTGCCGGTGGACTCGACTATGCCGAACAACCGTGCGCCACTCTTGCCGAACTAGCGGCCTTGCGAACACGCGTACCGGTACGTATCGCCGCGGATGAATCGATCCGCACGGCTGACGATCCGATGCGTGCGGCGGCCGAAGGTGCTGTTGACCTGATTGTCGTGAAGGCAACACCGCTTGGTGGAGTGCGGCGAGCACTTGATGTCGTAGCGGCAGCAGGTGTGCCGTGTGTCGTCTCGGGGGCACTCGATTCGGCCGTCGGACTTGCGGCAGGTATTGCCCTCGCGGCTGCACTGCCGAATCTCGAGGGCGCCTGCGGATTAGGAACTGGTGCTCTCCTTGCCGCCGATGTCGTGCTGACCCCATTAGTGCCCACCGATGGATCCCTGCCGGTCGGACGAATCGCGCCCGATGCCGATGCGTTGGCTACCGCAGTCGACCGCATGTCTCGCGAGCGCACGATCTGGTGGTTCGAGCGGCTGCAGCGGGCGTACGCCCACCTTGGCCAGTCAACGGCACTAGGGTCGCAGCGTGAGTGAAGTGAACCTGACACCGAGCGTGGTTGTCGCGCGGGTGCTAGTCGATGCACTGGTGCGGTGCGGAGTTACTGATGCAGTTCTCGCTCCGGGAAGCCGCAGTGCCGCGCTTGCCCTCGCACTTGCTGACGCTGAACGTACCGGTGATCTGACACTGCACGTGCGCATTGATGAGCGCAGTGCCGGCTTCTTGGCTCTCGGTCTTGCCAAGCGAAGTCGGCGTGCGGTTCCGGTGTTTGTCACGAGCGGTACAGCCGTTGCCGAATTGATGCCGGCGATGGTTGAGGCGTCGTTCTCGGGCGTGCCCCTGATCGCTGTCACCGCTGATCGTCCGATTGAACTGCTCGGCACCGGCGCGAACCAGACCATCGATCACGTGGGCATTTTCGGTTCGGCCACCCGCATGACCGCTGATCTTCCTGCACCTGAGGAGGTGGGAGAGAGAACGCTGCGCGTTACTCAATCAGTGATTTCTCGCGCCGTGGCAGCGGCGTGTGATCCGTTCGATCCGGGTCCTGCACACATCAACGTGAGTTTCCGTGAGCCGTTAGTGCCAGCCGTGAACGAGGAAGTCGGGGTTGCGGAGGCGGCCGTGCTCGCCGACCCCTCGATCATTGTCGATGCGCGACTTACCGCCGCGATGGTGCTTCCCATTGACGAGGCTGGCATCGGTCCCGTTCCCGCGCGCGGGGTGGTCATTGTGGGCGATCCCGTTGATGACGAGTCGCGGGAGGCTGCTGCCGAATTGGCCGAGGCATGTGGGTGGCCGCTGATCTGCGAACCAAGCGGACTGCCGGCGGTCGATTCTGAGGCTCTCATTGCACACGCCTCGTTACTGCTTGCCGACTCGGAGTTCCGCGATCGCATGCGTCCGGACCTCGTGGTGAGCGTCGGTCGCGTCGGGCTCAGCCGGGGGACGATGCGTCTGATCGCATCGGCCGATCGGCACGTTGTTGTCGACCCTCGACCGGCAGTGCGTTGGGCTGATCCGTTGCGTACCGCACGCTTTGTGCTCAGTGCCGTTCCCGAGCCGCCGACTGAACTCGAGGCAGAAGCCGCATGGCTCGAGTCGTGGCGAGTAGCGTCCGACGCGGCTGAAGAAGCCGTGAGTGCGGTACTCGATGACGAGGTGACGCTGCATGCTCCGGCTGTAGCCCGCCTTGTGATGGCACAGGCAGATGCCCGAGGAGTTGTGCTCGTGGGTTCGTCATGGCCCGTGCGACATGTTGAGGCCTATGCGCTTCCGCGCGATCACATGCCGCTGGTAGTGGGCAATCGTGGAACCTCGGGAATCGACGGATTGCTCGCGACCGCGTGGGGAATCGCGGTGTCGCATCAGCGCGACGTCCCATCGACGGCCTACGCGCTGGTGGGCGATCTGTCGTTCCTGTACGACATCAACGGACTGCTCGCAGGACAAGACGAACCGCGGCCCAACCTCGTGATTGTTGTCATTGACAACGACGGAGGCGGCATCTTCTCCTCACTTGAGCAAGGCCATGCGCGATTTGCGGATGATTTCGAGCGCGTATTTGGAACTCCGCACGGGCTTGATGTAGTTGCCGTTGCACAGGCGCACGGTGTCCAGGCGCGGCGCGTGACGTCTCCGCACGAACTTGTCGGTGCGATCGACGACGCAGTCGCTACCGGGGGAGTGAGCGTCATCATTGCGACGACAGGTGCGCGCTCGGACGAATCAGGTGTCGTGCGACGAATTCAGGAACTCGTGTCAGAGGCGATCAGAACAGAGACGCACTGAACTCGGTGACGCCAGATTCAACGTGACGGGTCCAGTTGAGACCCGTGCGATCGAGCAGCGAGATCATTCCGCGGTTCTCGGCCAGCACGCTGGCCACCACGGTGTCGAAACCAAGCTGGCGTGCAAGCGCAATCATGTGCTCAAGTAGCCGTGCGCCAAGCCCGTGTGCTTGATGGTCGTCGTCGATGATCAGCGCGAGTTCCGCCGATCTGGCGTCATCCTCAATAGGAAATACGTTGCCCAGTCCGACGATGCGGCCGTCTTCGGCCATCACCACAATGCTCGCCCCGCGGTGCCCACCGGCGAGTCGCCGCATGGTGAGTTCGCGCCATTCGGTGATGTTGCGGAAGTAGCGCTGATGGATGGTGCGCTCGGTGCATCGTTCGTGCATGGCCGTTACGGCTTCGACATCTTCGGGGCGGGCCAATCGCATCCAGACGGTGCCTCCGCCGCGCATCGGCTCAACCCAACCCAGGGCCTCGAGGTCTCCGGCACTGGAGGCCATGGTTGACGCTAGGCGCATGGCTGCCGATGCGCGCAGTTGTTCGGATCGAATGAAGGGTGCCCACGCCCTGCGCAGGACGACGTGTCGTGTGGGGGTCCACTGCAGTCGAAGCACGTCAGTTGCGTCATCGGAGCCGCTCACCGCGTCGGCGAATTCATAGGAGTCAGCTTCAACCAGTCGCGCGACCTGCTCGGGTGCGCCGCGCGGATTCCGAATGATCTCAGCGACACCGTCGAGGACCCGTGTGGCCACATCAAGGCGATCGTCGTCGGAACCCTCGCGTACATAGACGTTGCGTCCGACGGCGCCAGCCGAGTCGCGCAGTTCGGCGGCACCCAAACTGTCAGGACACGACACGAGCAAGTCGATGGTGCGCCACTCGTCGGGATCATCGCCGGGAGTGACGACCATGATGACGAATGCATTGAGCGAGGTCAGCGTGCGCGCCAATTGTTCGATGGCACCGATGCGATCGGGAACGTCGACACGGATTCGCCACAGCCGATCGGTACTCACGGCAGCATGACCGCTCAAGGGCATCGGGCCGAGGGCGGTCAGAAGCCGCGACATCAGGCCAGTCCACGCGCGCTCGTCAACACTGACCGGTACGACCGAATCCACGAGGGCGAGACCTACCGACAGTACGAGTGAGAAGTGAATGAGGGCATCGCCGTCAAGTGAGTCATCAATGACGCCCCCCTCCTGCATGCGCCGAACCACTTCCTCCATCGCTGTCCAACGCCCGCCAATGCGCGAGCGCACCAGTTCGGCGACATCGGGGTCGCGATGGGCGGCGGCGAAGGCTTCGAGTTCGAGTGCGCTCCAGTTGCGTTCGGGTGCCGCGAACACTTCACGAGCGGCCCAGAGCAGGGCCCCCATGGGTGAGCCAGTCTCGTCGCGGGTCTGCTGGACGAGGTGGTCGGAGACCGTTGATCCGGCTCTCGCTGTGACAACCTCGGCGAAGAGATCGCTGAGATCGGGGAAGTGGCGCGTGACGGTACGGGTGCTGACACCGGCCTCACCCGCCACATCGCGTGCTGTGACCCCGGCCAGTCCGCGCTCGTCGAACAAACGGGCCGCGGCCTCGAGGATGCGGTTTCGTGACTGTTCTGCCGACGTCACCATGAGCACACGCTAGCCCTTGTGGGCGAGGCGGCCGAGAGGCACGTGGCGTGTATCACCGGACCTCACGGTGCGAGATGAGGTCCGGCGCCATAGGCTGAGCTCACCATGAGCACCGCCGTTGTGGCCCCGGTGGCCCCGCCCATCTCGGTGAGCACGACCCTCCTTCCCGAGGCACACTCGGTGGCGTCACTGCTTTCCCTCCTGCCAGCAGACGGCGCGCTCGCATGGGTGCGCAATGGCGACGGCTTGGTTGGCTGGGGAGAGGCCGCTCGCGCTGAGTTCAGTGGACCGGAGCGTTTCTCGCGGGCCCAGCGATGGTGGTCGGCGTTTGTGAACGATGCCGAGATCGACGATGCGGTCTGCCTGCCCGGAACGGGTCCGGTCGCTTTCGCCTCCTTTGCTTTCGATCCTGATCCTGGTCATTCGGTGGTCGTTGTTCCGCGAGTGATCGTTGGACGTCGTGGCAGCTCGGTGTGGATCACCGAAGTGAGCGCTGGCGACGATGAGCCCCCGAGTCCTGTGGCGATGTCTGAGGCCGTGGATTCTGCGCCGCTCGGTGCTTGCTATTCAGAGGGCAGCCGTTCAGTTGATTCGTGGAAGGTTGCGGTGGCATCGGCCGTCGAGCGCATTACTTCCGGTGAACTAGACAAGGTGGTTCTAGCCCGCGATCTCGACGTCACGCTCGATGCTCCACTGGATGTGCGTCGATTGTTGGAGCGGCTCACCGATACGTATCCCGAATGCTGGACCTTCTCGGTCGATGGTTTGGTAGGCGCAACTCCTGAGATGCTGGTGCGCCGCACGGGCGATGAAGTGACCTCGCGCGTGTTGGCAGGAACAATCCGTCGCTCGGAGGATTCCGGCAAAGACGCGCGCTTGGCAGAGATGTTGCTTGCAAGCGATAAAGACCACGAAGAGCATGGCTACGCGGTTCGTTCGGTGGCTGCGGCGCTGGCCGCGCATTGCACCGACCTCGAAGTGCCCGCGCGCCCTCGGCTGCTGCGGTTGGCGAATGTGCAACACCTTGCCACTGACGTGACCGGACAGTTGGTTGACGGAGCGCCTGTGTTGGCCCTCGCTGCTTCGCTGCACCCAACGGCAGCAGTCTGTGGAACTCCCACTGAGCGTGCTTTTGCCGTGATTCGCGAACTTGAGGGCATGGAACGAGGACGCTACGCCGGGCCTGTGGGCTGGATGGATGGCCGCGGAGATGGTGAGTTCGGCATCGCGTTGAGGTGCGCGCAGATCGATGGTGATGATGCTCGCCGATTGCGGTTGTTCGCGGGTTGCGGCTTGGTGGCGGGGTCCGAACCTGAAGTTGAACTCGCCGAGAGCGAATCTAAACTCGACGCGATGCGTGGCGCGCTGAGCGACTGACGTCGCACCTACGCCCTGCGACCCCGGTGCAGCGCGACGATTCCACCGGTGAGATTGAGCCAACTCACCTCAGCCCAACCTGCTGCCTGCATTCGCGCCGCCAGCGCAGGCTGATCGGGCCATGCCTGAATCGATTCGGCGAGGTAGACGTAGGCGTCGGGGTTACTCGACACACGGCGCGCCACCGAGGGTAGGGCTCCCATGAGGTACTCGGAATAGACAGTACGCAGGGGAGCCCAGGTGGGATGGCTGAACTCGCACACCACGAGTCGACCGCCGGGCCGCACCACGCGGTGCAATTCGGCGAGCGCTGTGTCGACATCGGCCACATTGCGCAGGCCAAACGACATCGTCGCGGCGTCGAATGACTCGTCTGCGAAGGGCAAGTGCAGCGCGTCGCCGGCAGTGAGAGGAAGGTCGGGCTGACGGGCGCGGCCCACCTGCAGCATGCCCAGTGAGAAATCGCAGGGCACCACGTAGGCACCGCGATCACGGAACGGCTGGCTTGAGGTGGCAGTACCGGCAGCGAGGTCGAGCACGATATCGCCCGGAACGGGCGCGACCGCGTTGACCACGGCTCGGCGCCAGAGGCGAGTCTGCCCCAGTGCCAGCACGTCGTTGGTGAGGTCGTAGCGCTCGGCCACGTCGTCGAACATGGCGGCGACCTCAGCGGGGGTCTTGGTCAGATCAGCGCGGGTCACCACGTAATCCTCCCACGAACGACTACGAACGCCTCCTCGTGTGGGACCATGGGGTGTTCTGAACGGCGGACCAGAAAGCGGGTGGAGTGGTGGCGAACAGCGCCGACCCGCATGCCCGCAGGTCCGTGGTCATCGATCGGTTGCTGCCGGTTGAGGCTGATAGCGAACGCGACGTGCGCCGGGGGCAGCTGGCTCAGGTGATGGCGTTGCTTGCGGTGTTGGCGGTTGTCGGCCTCGGCGTGCAGATGATTGCCTCGGGGCATTTTATGACGTGGTTCGCCATGGCGTGTGTCGCACTGACGACGAGTTTCGCGACGTTCATGCTGGGTAGGCGACAGGCGACTGATGCTGCGGGGTGGGTGCTCGTCGCCGGTACCTGCCTGACGCTCGTTGCCGGCGTTTTTGTGTCTAACGACCTTGCCACCTGGCCCTTCTGGCTCGCACCGATTGCCGCGGCCGGCATGTTGATAATGCGCGATCGCCGCTCGTCAGCTTTGGTTCTGATCGTGACGCTCGTTTCCCTTCTGGTACTTGCACGGATGTCGTCGCCACTCACCTTCGACCGACCCAATTACGTCGACTTGCTGGTCAACGGCGGGTTGGTTTCGGCCATCACGGCCCTGGTGGTCCTCTACGGGGTGTGGGATCGCACTCGCGGGTTGACGTCCACCGCCGTCCTGCGTGCTGAGGCCGAAGCTTTGCTGGCTCAGGTCGAAGCGGACAAGGAATCGCTTGAGGTAGAGGTTGCTCGAAGAGAACGGGACTTGCGCGATGTGCTCGAGCAGCGTCAGCGGTACGTGACCGAACTATCGCTACTAGTGGTACGCGACCACCGAACCGGACTATTCAATCGGCGGCATCTCGACGAGGCCTGGCCGGCCATCGTGGAAGCGTCCGATCGCATCGGTCGCCCGATCAGTGTCGCCGCACTTGATCTCGATCACTTTGGGCGCATCAACACCTCGTACTCACATCAAATCGGCGATGGAGTCCTCGCTGAGTTCGCGTCTCTTCAGCAGGGGGTCACGCGCGTAGGTGACCTGTGCTACCGATTGGGCCAAGGCGAGGAATTCGTCATCGTGATGCCGTATGCCGGCGCGACAGCGGCAACAGCGGTGGCTCAGAGGGTCGCGAGTGAATGCCGGAACCGTGTGTGGGCATCGCTGCCGTCCACCGAGCGACTGACCGTCAGCATCGGGGCTGCCGAACGTGTTCCCAATTCTGGGGAATCGTGGGAGAGCGTGCTCAATCGAGCCGATCAAGCAATGCTGGCGGCGAAGGTTTCTGGTCGCGATCGCGTGGTGTCGGCCCTGGGCCCCTTAGCGCAGAGTGACGACGTGGGCTGATGGATACCAGCGATACGTTGGCCGCCGCCGACGCGCGGATTGCAGCAGCGCGCGTTGCTCGGATGTCGCTACAGCGACTTCTCATCGCCGGCAGCCTCGCAACGTTTGCGTGTGCGATCGTGTTCGCTTTTGTTCCTCACTACTGGTCGCTGTCGCTGATGCTGCTGGCAGCGTCGATTGCCCTTCTCGCCGTTCTGGTGCTGTCGTCATGGCTCCCTGAGTGGGCGAGCGTCCTCATGGTCGGGCTGCTGGCGGCGCTGATCTTGTTGCTGCGACCAGCTGAGACGGGAGACGTCGCAGCGAGCACATTCTTTGTCGGAGTGCTCTTCCTCGGCATTGTTGCGATCCTGCCGTCGTGGCGCTATGTGGGGGTTGCCGCGATGGGCGCGGTCGCGGTCTATGCGGCGATTGCTCTCGTGACTACCGCCGAAGCGACCGAAGCGCCGGGGGCGGGGGTGTCGTGGCAGGTGGTGCTCTTTGAGGCGGGCATCGTATTGACCATCACCGTGCTTGATCTGTGGTTGCTGCTGCGATCGGTTAGTACGGTGACCGATGCCGAGGAGAAGGTGCGGCAGGAGGTCGTGGAACTCATCGCCGTCACCGCGGGAAATATCGAACAGCTTGAGCGAGTGGTCGCCGAACGTACGGCACATCTTGAAGCTGCCGTGGCCCGGCGCGATGAGTTGGCTCACGAATTGCGGGAGGCAAGCCTTTCTGATCCACACACGGGGCTTGCCAATCAACGGCGATGGGAAGCGGAGTTTCCCCAGTTGGTCAGTGAGTGCGGCCGTTCAGGGCAGTCGCTCGCCGTGGCCGTCATTGACCTTGACCACTTCTCGGACGTCAACAATCACTTTGGCCACCAGGCAGGTGATGAGGTGATACGCATCGTGGCCGATTGCCTCCTCGACTCGGCGGCGGGCGGTGACCTTGTCAGTCGCATAGGGGGCGAGGAGTTCGCGATCGCAATGCCGGGAATTGATGAGAAGGGGGCGCGGGAGCGCTGCGCTCGCATCCAACAGACTCTGGCCCGTGCTGGGTGGGGGGCAGTAACGCCGGGGCACGAGACCACCTGCAGCATCGGATTTGAGGTGCTCCCACCTTCTGCAGGCACCGAGCCCGAGCGGTCGGCGAGAGACGCACTGGGAGCCGCTGATGCTGGCATGTTGCGGGCCAAAAGGCAGGGACGTAACCGGATCGAAGGACCACTCAGGACATGA
>CAIYMF010000169.1 GCA_903927265.1 uncultured bacterium
CCACGCTACTTGATCCGGTGACCCCGGGTGAATTGCTGTGGGAAGAGTTCATGGTGCCGATGGGACTATCTCGTTACCGCCTCGCCAAAGAAATTGGTGTACCGGCCCAGCGCATCGGCGACATCGTCAGTGGGAAACGTGCAATCACCGCGGATACGGATCTGCGGCTGTGTCGATTCCTTGGATTGTCTGACGGCTACTGGTTGCGGGCGCAGGTCGCTCACGACACAGAGGTCGCTCAACGCTCAATGGCGGCTGAGCTTGAGAAGATCAAGCCGTGGGTGGGGTCGGACGCCTGACTTCAGCGCCGACCTTTCCGATGACCTGCTCCAAGAGGCCGGTGACCCACTCATGATGAAACTGGGCGAGGCGTCGAGTGGGCAAGCGCGATTGCCACTCGTAAATTTCTGATCCACCAATATGACGAAATCAATCGTGAGATGACGTGGTTGACGCTTGCGCGTGACTCCCGAATGGAAGAAGTCACTGAGGCCGCTATTCGATGAGGCTCGTGCTGCAACGTGGTCCGGAGCGGCCTGAGTCACTCCGCCTCGATCTCAGCGCGCTCGGCTGCTACCTACCGATCCGGAAGTACGCGCGCCTTAGGCTTACGTCCGCGGATATGAGTTGCACTGAGGGCGGCTACTACATCCTTGGCACGCTTGCGTGGAACTTCGACCACGGTGAAGCGGTCAGAAATCTCAATGCCGCCGACTTCGCGACCCTTCATCCCGGTCTCGTTTGCGATGGCACCCACGACGTCCTGAGGCCGGATACCCGCCTCTTTCCCAAGATTAATCTGCACGCGCGTGATGCCGCCGCCACCACCATCGGCACTGTGCGACTTCTTGCCGTTGCCTTTCCCGTGCTCCTTGGTGTTTTCTTTGCCGTGGTGCTTCAGGCGATCTTTTCCGTGTTCCTTGCGATCGCCCTGCTTCTTGGAGCTATCGCCACCGACAGGGGGCGCTTCGTCAGGAATGTCGTCGCCACCGATCGGACCGGTCGTGGCCTCGTGTGCCAGTCGCACAGCGGCGAGGGCGATTTCGACAAAGTCATGTTCGTCGCCGAGTGATTCGACAACCCCGCGGAACATGTCGAGATCGTCGGCAGCGAGTGCCTCGACCAGTGCTTCGCGCGTCATCTCGAGTCGACGCGTCTGCAAGTCGGCGACAGTCGGCAACTTCTCGATGATGATGTCGTTGCCGGTGACGCGTTGAATGGTCTTGAGAATGCGGTGTTCGCGCGGTTCGGCCAGCGTGATGGCGACTCCCGCCCGGCCCGCGCGACCCACCCGGCCGATGCGGTGCACATACGACTCGGGGGCTGAGGGCACATCGAAGTTCACGACGTGAGTGAGCTGATCAATGTCCAAACCGCGAGCAGCGACATCGGTCGCCACAATGAGGTCGGCCGATCCTGACCGCAAGCGTGCAATCACGCGCTCGCGTTGGGATTGGTCAACTCCTCCGTGCAGTGCGGCAGCCCGGTAACCGCGACCGTTGAGAGTCTCAGTGAGGGTGTTGACTTCGTCGCGGGTTCGACAGAACACGATCGTGGCGACGGGGGACTCGATGTCGAGGATGCGCCCCAGTGCTGCGGTCTTGTTCGCGCGCGACACCATGTATGCCGTTTGTCGAACAGCGGGAGATTCACCGTGAGCAACCGGTGCGCTCTCGCTGTGAATGCGCGCGGGATTGTTGAGGTACTTGCGTGCAATGTTGTTGATGCGCGACGGCATGGTGGCTGAGAACAGAACGGTCTGGCGTGACGTCGGCGTGGCGTCGAGAATCATCTCGAGGTCTTCTTGGAATCCCATGTCGAGCATTTCGTCGGCCTCGTCGAGCACGACCACTCGCACGCGGTCGAGTGCCAGCGTGCCGCGCTTAATGTGATCAACCGCGCGACCAGGAGTTGCGATGACCACGTCGACGCCGCGCTTGAGTTCACGC
>CAIYMF010000170.1 GCA_903927265.1 uncultured bacterium
CGCAGACAAGATCTGAAGCATCGTGAGTTGCTTGGCACCCTGGGTTGAGTCGTACCAGAGGTCGGGAAGTCGGTTGAGGTGTTGGCCTCGAGCCCAGCCCAGGCAACCGACGACGGCGAATGGCGTGAGTAGATAGCCGACAATCGCAGCCGGCAATGAGTCACGGAAAAGTACGGCGAGGGCAACTGAGGCAACGAGCGCAGCTATCGCGACGATCAGCGGGAGTGGCGACGGTTTACTCGCAATTCGTGGACCCGTCGGCGTAGACGGCTCGAAAACCGAATCGCTGCCGGATGCACCGTGAGGAGTCGATGCCGTAAAGGGATCAGCCACTCCGAACCCCCGAACACACTGCATGGGGCACCCCGTTGATACCCCCATTCGCAGGATAGGGGTCTACACGACTCAATAAGACATCAATCGACAAAACGACTGCTAATGGGGCAGTCGTCCGCGCCGAAAATGTGCGCAACGTTCAATGACCGCGGCGCTACATGGGCCCAGGAGTGCGCCAACGGGCACGCATCGGCCGGTCATCAATCTGTAGACCTGCGCCAAAGCGTCTTGGGGCCCTCACAGAGCGCCACGCTGTGCGAGGATCCGGAGAGGAGACGACAAGCAGGGGGAACATTGATATGGCGACGAAGAAGACGTCCGAAATATCGGAAGACGACGAACTTGCACAGCAATTGGCTTGGGTGAACCTAGTCGTCGCAGCCGATCTATTACGGCCAAACGAGTCGCCGGAAGATGCATTACGACTTCACCAAGCGGGCGTCGATCGATTCAAGGCGCGCAGACTATTCGTGGCCGGGTGCTCGCTCGATGAAGTTATTCGCATCAAAGAGGCAGCTATCAGCGTTGATGAGGCAGCCCAGTTCCTGGAGGCCGGCGGGTCGGTAGTTACCATCCTGCACCTGAAAGCCATCGGGGCCTACTTACCTGCAGCGGTCGAGTTGCTGAAGCTTTGCAGGTCGGATGAAGACGTCATTCGCTTGCACGCCTCGGGGAATAGTTTCTACGGCGCCGCCGAATTTCTCGAGGCTGGCGGTTCCGTTGACAATCTTCTGCGCCTCCTAGAAACGGGTGGGACTATCTACGATGCCGACAAGTTGGCAAAGGGAGATCTCTCGCTCGACGACGTACTGCCACTTCTCGCCGCAGCTGGCGAATCCTCCTACGGTGTTGTCGAATTCCTGGAAGCCGATGGATCGGTCGAGGATGGTCTGCGACTGCTCACAGCAGGCGCAAATCTCGCGCGCACGGCCGATTTCCTCGAAGCCGGGGGGTCAGCAGACGGCGCACTTCGGCTACTCGCCTCGGGCAGCGATCTCATTGGCGCAGCGGAATTTCTCAATGCGGGCGGATCGCTGGATGATGCACTTGTCTTACTCTCGGCGGGCGCGTATCTCAGCGGGGCGGTCTCGTTCCTTGCGGCCGGAGGCACGATGGACGGCGCACTCAGACTCCTCGCTGCGGGCGGACATCTCGTTGAGGCCGCAGAGTTCCTCAACGCGGGTGGATCGATCGAAGAGGCCATCTACATGCACCTCAGTGGGGCCAAACTCAGTCATGCCGCCGAGTTTCTCAATGCAGGTGGGTCAGTGGATGAGGCGATGCGCTTGCAGGCTCAGGGCACCAACCTGTGGACGGCAGCCCATCCCCCGAAGTCGGAGGTCTCGCCTGCTGATCAGCGTCGGCTCGAAGCTGCTGGCGCGAATTGGTACGAAGCTCAAGAGTTCCTCCAAGGCGGGGGATCAACTGACGCTGGAATACTTTTCCTTGAGGCCGGTGCCGATTTAGCCGAGGCAACTGCCTTTCTAGCGGCAGGTGGATCGACTGACGATGCTCTGCGTCTACTCGAAGTGGGTGCGAATCTTTACGGTGCTGATGATTTCTTGACGGCGGGCGGGTCGATTGATGATGCAGTTCGTCTGCGCGAAGCGGACGGAGACTTCCCTAGCGCGGCGGAGGTTCTCAACGCCGGCGGATCGATTGAGGATGTCCTGCGTGTACTCGCAACTGACATTCACGTGTTTCATGTTGCCTTATACATGAATGCGGGCGGGTCCGTTGATGATGCGCTTCGACTTCGAGAGGCGGGAGCTTTTCTATATCACGCTGACAAGTTCATCGAAGCCGGTGGATCGGTGGATGACGCCCTGAGCTTAGTGGCGGAAGGTGTGTGCCTGTTGGGTGCGGCCGAACTCTTCGCAGCGAAGTGGACCGTCGAGGAAATCATTCAACTGAGCAAGACCGGTTTCGATACCTCAGACGCGAATGCACTTGAACGTCTTGCCACGAGCAGTTACCTTTCGCCGACCCAGATGGATGCCCTTTCGCGCGACCCCAACGTTAAGGTGCGTTGCGAACTTGCATCAAGCCCCTATGCAACTCCCGACATTCTCGAGTGGCTCTCGAACGATTGCGAACGTAGCGAATTCCACTCCCCTGCGTCTGAAGTTGCGTCGAATCCCACTACGTCACCTGAACTTCTCACGGCCATGATTGGCCAAGATTTCGACTGGAGCATCATTCGTAACTCCGCAGTTACGCCTCAAACTCTACGAGCGTTAGTCGTATCTTTCACAGATGCCGGTGTCCGGGACGACTGTGAATACATGGCTGCGGAAATCGCGGAGCACCGGCGAACGCCCACAGACGCATTAACGCAACTCGGCACCGCGTATCCGACGAGCAGTCGCATCTCTCGAAACCTGGCATTGAATCCCAATTCCTCTCCAGAGACGCTCGCCAAGCTTGCGCACGAGGGCGATAACGATACAAAGGCACTTGTGGCCGGCAACCCTTCGGCGGACTCCATCGTGATCACTCTGCTCAAGGCCAGTAGGAACATCGATATTCTCAGGGCCCTGCAAGCTCGATCGGAGCTGCCCGACGAGGTAAATGCCTTGATACACGAAAAACTCGCTAAAGCTGAGGTTAAAGAGGGGCAGAAGAACGACTCCGCCAAGGCACGCGCGGCGGAACTCTCGCAAGCCGAGAAGGCGGGTACCGCACCAGAGAAGTTGGCCGAGCTCGCCTCGTCGCCGAGGGCCAAGGTGCGACTACTCATCGCTGCTCGCATTGATACCCCCGCCGCGTCGCTCAACGTGCTCGCGGCCGACGAGTCTGTCGCAATACGAAGGGCGGTGGCACTCAACGCGACTTGCCCGCAGACTGCCCGCGACATACTCGCCGCCGATACATCGTGGGATGTGCTCGAGGCGCTTAACCCCGGAACTATCTATGACTCCAACCTCACTGCCGATGATGTGGAGTTGCTCATTTGGCACAAGATCCCTGAATTGCGTTACAAAGGCGCGCTACGTGCTTTTGAGTTGGGCTTGTTACCTGAAGACAACCTTCGGGCCATCCTTCCTGCCCAGTCACCTCGAGAGGGTGCGCTCATGTGGATTCAAGAGCGCGCCTACACCACTCCATCCGATTCACTGCGCGCCGTTTTGCGCACGTTGGACCTTGCCGAGGGCTACCGGTTAGTGGTGCCCGATGCACCCCGCAAGGCCCCCACTAAACGGGCGAAGAAGCCTCGCGCTATTGAGCCGTACGCGGCTTGGGATCTAGCGCGCAACCCCGATGCGACGGCTGAGGAACTCGCGCTCGCTGCCACTGCGCCCAGTCTCAGTTATGTCTCTTACCCATGGGACGAGAAGTACGAGACATACGACGGGCCGGGCCTAATCAGGTCCGAAGATGTGACTTTTCAAGGGGGCGACGCGGTCGCGCTGCACCCGAAGATTCTTGTTGCTCTTCACCCGAACACTTCCCCGGAGACGCTCAACACGTTACGCACCGCGCGAAGTAAGTACGTGCGTGCCGCCCTTGCCCAACGTCCTGATCTTGAAGCTTTGCCGATCCTCGCCAAGGACAAGGACCCACTAGTGAGAAGGGCAGTTGCGGAGCAGGAGGCATGTCCCATGGAATTGCTGGGAGTTCTGTCGCTCGATCCGGATATCTCAGTTCGATCAGCAGTGGCTGCGCATCCGAATGCAACAGACGAGATACGTGCGCAGGCCGCAATCATGGGTATTGCAGGCGAGTCGTAGTAACGCAGTCAAGCCACCGCAGTTTGGACTCTTAATGCGGCGTTTCAACCAAACGCCAGCGGGCTGCTGTTTCGGCGTAGAGGTCGGTGCGGAGTGCCATCGCGAGCGCAAACATCTCATCGGTGAGAACTACTCCCTGTACGGCACGGTCTTGTCGGTGATCTTCGTAGAAGATGATCGGGGCATGAGTGCCACCCAGTTGAGGGAAGACCGTCTGGTTGAAACCGCGTGGTCTACCGGAGTGACGTCGGGTTTGATTTCCCCCGTAGTCGGTGTTAATTCCGACTTGGGAATCCTCACGATCGGGTCGGATGCACGTCGGCGCGCGGTCACCGGCGTTGTTCCCGCATTCAACGGCTATCAAGATGGTCGTTGCGCATACTGCGGGCAAGCCTTTGAACAATGTGGGTTAGGACCGGTCGTTGAACACGTGCTGCCCTTTGTACTGAAGAAGCGCGGGTGGAATGGGCCGGACGTCGACGCTGTATGGAATCTCGTGCTGGTGTGCGAACCCTGCAACAGCGGCAAGTCTGGACGCGCGCCCCACGAACTCTGGATGCCATGGCTCGTTCAGCGCAACAACGACCTGATTCGGTCACACCACCCATTGCGCGAAACGTTGATGCTGCAGACGGGCAGCACTCCGGGTGAGCGTGAGCGGTTCGTGATCGACGCCTACCGAGCAGCAACGGAAGCATTGCCGTCAGTCTGGATACCGCCGCAGGTCTTGTCCTAGCTCATGACGACCAGACCTGGACGCTATCAGGGGCGAGCCTGACTGCATTAAGTCTCACTTTTGTTTGCCGTCAAGGGCGGATCACTCCGCCGCCGACTTGCGGGTGTCTCGTTCGATGACAACTGCCGATCCAAACAGCGAATATGCGATCGCGTCACCCAAGATGCCACCTTGACCTGCGCCCGTCGCCTGGCCCTGCACACCGAGAACCGCGTTGGCGCCGATTCCGGCAGCTTGTTCAATCAACGAGGCTTCTGCATCGCGATATGCAGCGCTCATTTTGGTGAGCGCGTCAGCACCGCTCCGGCTACCGATCCCGCTCACCATTCCAACGAATGACGTCACGTGGTACCCCGGTATCACGTGGAGGGTCGAAACCACGATCTTGCCGCGCGTCGGAGAGGTACCCCCACCACCAAGGTACGACTCTTCAACAAGCTCAGCGCGAAGCGTCAACTCCTGCCCATTGCGACGAACTACTACTTCAAACCATTCGCCGTCTTCGCATCCAATCAGCCCTCTACGCACGTCCAGAGTGGACTCAACCGGTTGACCTTGAATTCGCAGCATCAAGTCCTTGCGCTGAATGCCGAGTTCCTCGGCCAGACCTCCTTTGATCACTTCCGTCACACGAAGGTCGCGATCGCCCTTTGTGTGAATGCCAAGCGAATGATGCGCCCCCATTAGTTTCCCCTCAACCCTTACTACAAAACAACATGGTGTGACTTCCACTGCCGGGCAGTATGGCACGCCTATTCCAGGCGCAAGAAAAGTAGCGGTAAGCGGGAGTTTCGGCGATCGAATTGACTCCGGCTACCGATGTTGTTCAGTCGATCACCAATGAATCGAGCCACTCAGGAACATCCTTCTGCTGCGAATCTTCACTCAGCACCACAATTCCGTGCTCAAGGCCGCGCGGCTTCTCCGCAGGCCACGGGGTGTACCCGTCAGTGACCACGACAACCACCTGCGGTGTCGGACGAATGAGAAGGGCGGCATGAATGCCTGCGCCCATGTCGGTTCCACCGCCACCCGTGAGTTCCAGCGAGTCAACCGCCGCAACCGACCTCAGCCTCTGCACACGTCCCGCAGCCGAGTCACACGGAATTACCCACACTCCTTGACTCACTCCGACCGCGCGAACGATTCCAGCAACTTCAC
>CAIYMF010000171.1 GCA_903927265.1 uncultured bacterium
CGACAGTTCAGACCACTGGGTAGGCGAGAACGCGGACTGAACAGGGTTGAGGAATTTCGGCGGACTATCCCACTGCAACCGCTGGTCGTACTGGTAGTTCTTCAGGAAGCCACTGGTACCGCTCTGCCCGACAATTCCGCGGTACTTCTGCGCGATCGCCCCGAAGACGTTGAGGTAGCCGAGTTGGGCACCGTACTGGTAGTTCTGCACCCGGAACGAGTGCTGCACCGACAGGATGGCTGCGTCAATCATGATGTTGGCCGTGGGTGAACTCGCCAGGTTGGTGTAGGTGGGCGACGTGGTTCCTGTCTTGCTCACCGGGTGGTAAACCTGCACGTCGTTGGTCGCAATCAGACCGAGAATGTCGTCCTGAGCGCGAGTCGAATCGACGCGGTAGGCGTAGCGGACGTCATCGACAAGGATGATGTTGTTTTCTGCCGCGATGGTCAGGCGCCCGTCAACAGTGCCGCTGACGAATGCGTCACCGGACTTGCAGTTGTAGACGGCGCTGTAGTCGTTCGTGATCGGGTAGCCAACGCCGTTTGCGGTGGGACACGTCGCCGGGCCAGCTGTGCCGTAGGTGTCGGCTGTCGCTGGTGCATTGCGTACATAGAGAACACCGTTCGGCGGAATGGCCACCCCAGTACCTGTCGCGCAGCCTGAAACAGGGTGCGGCGACTTGGTAAGGGGACTCACGATGTCGAGAAGTCCGTCGGCACGCATGGTGACCTTGGTCGGGCCTGTGTAAAGGCACCCCGACGGGTTCGGTGCTGTCAGTGCGGGATCGGTCTCACTCTTGAGAGCAGAGTTGGTCGGCGGCATGTCGAGCTTGATAGGTCCAGTCGGAGCAGCCACGGCAAACAAGGGGTTATGACTGGTATTGGTGTCGCACGTTCGGCGCCACCTACTCGTGCCGGTCACCACGGGGGCATTGGTAGTGACCTTGCCCTTGAACCATGGACCGTAAGTTCCGGCCGGCATGCCCGTGGCCGTACCTACACACATCAACATGGTGTCGTTGGAGTGGGCGGGGCCATCGATGATGTCGGCTGACGCGAACTGAATCTGCGTGCAACTACTAGAGCGCCCGGCGTAGTAGTACTGATCGCATTTCCACGATGTTGACGGCGAGTACTGCGCGGGGTCCTGCGTTTCCAGATCGGTGAAGTAGAGAAAGTCGATGAATGACCCACGGCGCAACTGCGCCTCCACCGTGCGTACCGAGTTGCCTACCTTGCCGGAGGCCCGGATCTTGATCACACCTCGTTGGTTGTAAAGCGCGTTGTTGATCTCATAGCGGAAGTAGGCGCGCGTCTGGCTGCCGTTGGGTAGGGCGGCCCACCCGGTGAAGGCGGCGTTGCTCGCTGTTCCGTCAAAGAAGCTGGTGCCGGAGTACGTGGTCGCCGTTCCGTGCATCCAGTACAGACTGTCGCGGTTGAGCCTGGAGACGTAGTCGTCGACACCGGCCTGAGCAGCACCCAGCGCGGCCGTCCAGTTTTGATCCTTGCCCACCTGCTTGAGTTGGTTGAGCGAGTACGAGGCACCGGCAACCGTCAGCAACGTGAGAACAGCAGTCACGGTCAACACCATGACCAGCGCCATGCCGCGCTCACCGGTACGACGCATCGCGTGCAGTCTGCTCTTCATCGAAGTCATCATCGTTTCAGCACTCCCAGATTCGGCAGCACGATTGTCTGATTCAAGGTCACGCTGGGAGCACCCTTCGAGGGGTCTGAATTGACAACGAGCGAGACGTCAACTTGACGTACGAGTGCTGTGACGGAGCTCGAGCTACTCGTTTGCGTAGCCAGCGCGACACCGTCAGCGTCGAGGTACTTGAACAGAGGGGTTGCCAATCCCGTCGGGATTTTGCTGGCAATCACGGTTGTTCGGGGGGTGTTCACAAAGGTGTAGGGGGGCTGATCTGCTGCCGTTCCTGTGCCCGTACTGGTCCACACCTGCTCAACGAGTTCTCGATTAGCGTTGACTGCGAAGCTCATTTTGGTTGGTGTCGGACCAAAGCTCACATACATGGTGACGCTCTCAGGAGCGATCGATGTGAAAGCAGCATCAGTTGAGCCGTCCGACTTGATCAACTGGGTTCCTGCGCGCACCGCCTTGCCCATGCGGTTCATTCCGATGCGTGCAATGTCCAGAGACGTTCCCTTGGTCTGCTCGCGCACCAACGCCTTCGCCTCAACCACAACTGTGCTCACCAAAGCAGTGCCGACGATACCCAAGATCAGCACCGTGACCATCGTCTCAGCCATCGTCACGCCACGGGTATCGCGGTGCGCACGACCGAACCACGCACGGATCTTCGCAAGTACGGTCATGGCGTTCTCACCACGATTGTTGTCTCGCTACTTGACGGGTGCAGCCACACACGCGTCGGCGTCGATCCCACGACGCTGGTGGTGATATCCCAGTAGCCCCAAGGGGTATCGACCTTGAGGTTTCCATCGGCACCGGTCGAACCGAGTGCGTACGTCTCACCACTCGAGCAGCCGGGAAAGTACGTGGCACCGGTCGAGGCATCCCAGGGTACGTGGGTCATGGTCACGGCCGCACTCGGCACCGCAACATTCGCTGCATTGCGCACCTCAACGGTGATATCGGCCATGTCAACCTGACCGAGGTTGGTGCTGGGCACTGGCAGCGCTGTCACGACCGAACCTCGTGATGCCTCTGGGTGATACCGGCCACCGTTTGCCGCAGAGGTGACATCGAGATAGGGACTTGTCGCGGGTGGCACGAGGTCAGTGGGGATGGTTCCTTCCGGGTCCGCGTCATCGCACGTTCCCGTCCACACCGTGTAACCGGACTGGTAGGGGTAGCGACTTGTAATGCTGCGAGGCGTGCCGGTGCCCGCCACAGAGGTCTTGCCGCTGGGCAACAAGGAAGTGTTCCCCAGAGTGATCGGAACGCCCAATATCGGGTGGAAGTCTCCATTGGGAAGCCGCACAGTGAGTGTGGCGGTGACGTCGAGTTCGAACGCGACCGCCACCGTTTGCGCGGCCTGGACGGTCACCGACTTACTAGGCGCCGACAGACCGTCGGGGGTGACATACCCCGAGCGAGACACCGTTGAGGCATAAGCCCCTGCCTTCAGTTGCTCAAAGAAGGCACACCCAGCACCGTCGGAGTACGCTGTGCGACTGCCGCTGGGCCCGGTCGATGAGACCAAGGCTCCTTCGACTCCTACGCCGCTGGCATCCTTCACCTTCACGGCCAAGTTGCCCAACGTGGGGTCATAACTAGTGACGCTGGGAGAGAGCAACGTTTGTGACCTCACCGGCGTGGTCGGGTTGGCCATTCCTGACCAACTCACCGCAACACTGACCTGCTTGTAGGCAACGCTGCTCGATCCCGAGCCATCGCAAGGAGAGCCGCTGCTGTTTTGCAGGTACGTCGTCACCGACTGCGTCACCGAGTAGGACTCGCCATTAATCGAGTCAGTCCAGGCCTTCCCCGTCAGGGTCGAGAAGTCACTAGTGGCTCTGGCGATATCGATGGCCTGGGCCGCAACGTCTAAGGCTCCCTCGCGAGCCTTCGAATCGCGTTGCATCGACATCTGCTTGGTCAGGGTGAAGGCTACAGATGTGAGCAAGATCGTGAGCAAACTCATCGCAATCATGACCTCCACGAGGCCCAAACCGGCATCGCCGGTCGGTCGCTCTCGCACGCGGAGATTCATGTCGCATCCATTCCAATGGGGGTCACAGGAGATATCGGCCGATGTGGGCCAAATCTTGAGCCACCTCACACAACCCCCACACAACCCCACACAAACGCCGAAGTGGGTGGCCCGGCCTCCGAGGAGGTCCGGACCACCCACTGGGGGGTGTGCTGAGGATCAGGCGCAGCCGGCAGGCTTCGTCGAGGTGGGGTTGCCGCCGCCGCTCTTGGAGTAGTACCAGATCTCCGTGTTGGGCAGGTTGGCGTTGACAGCCGAGAGGCAGAAGTCGTTGGCCGCAACCGAGTTCACGGTCAGGGTCACGTCCGGGCTGATTCCAACGTTGAGGGGTGCGGGCAACGCTGCGCCAGCGGTGATGCTGGCGATGTTGGCGTAGTTTCCGTTGGTGTCAACAGCAGCTGACTCAACTGAGGTGGCCGAGTTCTTGAGGTCTGACTTCAGAGCGGCGCGGTAGCCGTTCTGGCGCTGGTTGAGGAAGGTCGGGATCGCGATCGCGGCCAAGATGCCGATGATGATCATGACGACGAGGAGCTCGATCAGGGTGAAGCCGTCCTGCTGTGTGCGCATCTTCTGGAGCCGAGTAGCCATGATTGTGTTTCCTTCCGTGGGTGCCTGCTAGGTATGGGGTTCGGCTCGCGGGGTGCGGCCGGTTACAAGATGTATTTCGGGCAGTAGCCACCTCAAACTTGAGCCCTCACGCCAGCAATGGCCGAAAGGTTTCTCCCGCTCATACTTTCGGTTGAGTCCCGGGGCTAAAGTCCCTTGTCACACCGACAGCGGCCCGACACCCGAAGGTGCGGGCCGTTCGTGGCGGGGCTCACTGGCCGGTTTGTGTCGGGTGACAGCGCACTTAGCGGGATGCTCAGTTCGGCCGAGTCCCGTCAGGCTGGTGCTCACGACCGTGGTCGCTGCGGTCCTGCTGATCGTCGGCACGCGTGCCGCGAACGCGGGGCTCGTGATCACAGGCGCTGCCGCGCTGATGATCATTGCCCTGGGACAGCTCGTGATCTACGGAAGCCACCTGCCCCAGTGGGCGCCATCGGCTGACCCGCTGACTTCGTCAGCCGGTGTCGAAAACCGTGCTAGCACGGTGGTGCCACGAGTCCTCGTTGCACCAAGGTGGTCTGCGGCCCTCACAGTGGGGGCAACGGGCTCGACCCCTATGGCGGGCGTTGACCGTGCCGATGGCACGGTCAGTAACGCCCCCACGAGGCCGCTGTTCGAGGCTGAACTTGACCTGACCGGAGGCACACATGACCCAAGAGACGCAATCCACAGAGCGGTCACTGGTGGCACCTCCTGAGGTCAGCTATGCGGTACTCGCCGTGTCTGCCATCGGCTTCGCGTTGTGGGGACTCGGCTGGTTTGCGCTGATCTCCGACCATGAAGCGCGACTGGGTTGGACGCTCGAGTTCCTGGGCCCGCTGCTGATTGCGATCGCGATCATCATGGGAGCCGCGCGACTTGTCGCCCGAATCGGGCGGCTGGCGCTCGTCCTCATCACAGTGGGCGCTCTCGCGGGCGCCTTTTCCACCTCGATCTTTGCGCTGAGCCCGACGAATCTTGAGACGGTGTCGGGTATCCGGTTCGGGTACGGCGCCTACGGTGTCGGCCTGCTGCTTGGTGCCTGCGCGCTCGGAGCCGTGCTCGTGCGTAAGGAGGCGGAACTCACCGCGGCGCCCGCGCGCAGCTATCCCCCGTGCCCTGTGGGGTGTCCGTGCGGAAACATCATTCACGCGTCCTTCACATCATTGGGCTTCGGCGCGGCGGGACTGTTGGTGTGGGGGCTGGGATTCAGTCATCTTGCGACGGAGCCCGGAGGCAGCGAGTTCGGCTGGGTCCTCTCGGCGGTCGGGTCGATTCTTGTCACCATTGGGCTGGCGACTCACCTTGCCCATCTAGGCGCGCGGCTCGGGCGCGCGGCGGTCATCACCGCCATCGCGAGTGCAGTCATCTGGTCGTTGGGGTACGTAATGGAGGCCATTAACCCTTCAGCGGGGGTGCTGTCGTCGTGGTACACCGACCTGTTCATCTGCTACGGAGTCGGTCATCTGCTAACCGCGATCAGCATCGTGCTGATTTGGCGCAGGAAGTCCCTGCTCGAAGCAGCCGCACGCACCTGAGAGTCACCCAAACCAGTTGCGTTTTGCGACCAACACTGGCACGAAGATGGCGATGACAGTCACTAGCCTCACCCGCTCCAAGCG
>CAIYMF010000172.1 GCA_903927265.1 uncultured bacterium
AGCAGGACGGCTTCACCCTGATCGAGCTCCTCGTCGTCATGATCATCATCGGCATCTTGGCCGCGATCGCGATCCCGACCTTCCTCAACCAGCGCCAGAACGGCTACCGCGCCGCTCTGAAGTCAGACCTGAAGAACGCCGCCACGTCGGTTGAGTCGGCCGCTGTTGACACGAACGGCAACTACTCAACGATCGCCAACATCGCGGCGAACGCTGCCCTCCCGGCACCGCTGCAGGTCGGCACGAGCCCTGACGTCACGCTGAAGGTCAACTCGGTCTCCAGTAACGACTTCTGCCTCTCGGCTGTCAACGCCAACCTGCCCAACACGGAGATCTGGTACTACTCCAAGAGCGGTGGCGGCAACCCCACCTCGACGAAGCCCGCCGGCTGCGCCTGATCCTCAGCACACCCCCAGTGGGTGGTCTGGACCTCTTCGGAGGCCAGACCACCCACTTCGGCGTTTGTGTGGGGGTTGTGTCAGGCGACTCAAGAATTGGGCCCATCAGGCCGATACCACTAGTGAATACCCTCCTGATTGGACTGAGAATGAATCTCCGCTTACGAGCGCGACCATCCGGCGATGCCGGTTTGGGCCTCGTGGAGGTCATGATTGCCATCAGTTTGCTCACCATCCTGCTCACTTCGGTTGCGTTCACTCTCACCAAGCAGATGTCCATGCAGCGCGATTCCAAGGCTCGTGAAGGGGCCTTGGATGTCGCCGCTCAGGCCATCGACATCGCTCGGGCCACGAGCGACTTCTCCACGCTGAGCGGCAAGGTCTGGACCGACAGCAACAACGGCGAGGCTTACTCGATTACGCAGTCGGTGACGACGTACCTGCAGAACAGCAGCGGATCGCCGTGTGATGGTTCGGGCTCAAGTAGCGTCGCCTACAAGGAAATCAACGTGGCGGTCACCTGGTCGGGGATGTCGAACCCCGCCGCGCCGGTGCGATCACAGACCTTGCTTTCGCCCAGTGTCACCAGCTACGACCCCACTTTGGGCAACCTCGCCGTCAAGGTGAAGGACGCCAATGGTGCCGCGGTTGAAGGTGCTCTGGTGGCGACGACGGGCCCGAGTGGCAGTCGCACTACCTACTCAGACGGTGCTGGCTGTGCCTTCCTCGACTCACTCACTCCTGGCGCCTACACCTCGACGGTCTCTCGCTCGGGTTTCGTCACTCCTGATGGCACTGCGGCCCCCAGCAAGTCCGTCACGGTGCAAGCGGCTCAGACAGTGGCGATGTCGTTTGAGTTGGACGTCACCGCAACTCTCACCGTGCGTATGCCCAATGGTGATTACCCGCCCATCGCGGCGGTGCCTATCACACTTGGAAACACGTCGCTGTTGCCCAGCGGCAAAGTCTCGGTGACGGGTACTGGAACTCCGCGAGTGATCACCAGTCGGTATCCGTACCAGTCGGGGTACACCGTCTGGACAGGTACCTGCGATGACGCAGATCCGGAAGCAACGTTGCCGACCGATCTTGTTCCTCCAGCGAGCAGCCCCTACCTCGATGTCACGTCGGCGGCCAACGGTGGTCGCTACCACCCCGGCGCCTCACGTGGATCGGTGGTTCCGTCTCTGTCGGTTCCCAGCACCAACCTCGGTCAGGTCGATATGGCCGACGTACAGGTTCAGGTGCGCAATACGGCCAACGCAGTCGTACCGAACGCTACGGTGACGATGACTCACGTGCCGTGGGATGCCTCCACAGGCGCCACCTACTTCCCCGGTTGCGCCACGGGTGCCTCATACCCCTTGGGCGCTACTGGAACCGATGGAAGCCTCAAGGCCGATACTCCGTGGGGTTACTGGGACTTCACCACCAACGTCGTTGGCACCACGCCGACACGGGTGTGGCTGCACCCCTCGTCAAGTGAGATCACTGTGGTGGTGAAGACGCCATGAGCGCTTTCGCTCGATTACGCGCCGTGCTGCGTCGGGTCGTCGCTGACTCACGCGGGGTCACCATGGCCGAGACGATGGTCACGGTACTGATCCTGGCGATTCTGGGCACCGCGCTGGTTAGCACGGTGGTCGTTGAAGCCAAGGCAATGGTGAGGGAGCAAACGAAGGGAACGTCACTAGATATTGCGCGCGTCGGGATGAATCGCATGGGTAAAGCGGTGCGCGCTGGAACCCAGCTGATTAATTCCGACGGAACTACTGACGCGGCCTTCGCTTCGATTGCTCCCGAAAGCGTCACGATGTACGTCAGTTTTGGCCCGACGCCTACCAAGATGAGTTTCTCGGTCAATGGCAACCGTGAATTGGTTGAGCAGGTATGGACCAGCACCGGAACCGGAACTACGGCCGATCAGCCGCCGTACACCTTTGTCGGTACCCCCAGAACCACCGTGATCGCGAGCAAGATCCCTACGGGACTTGCGACGCCGCTCTTTAAGTACCTCGACGCTGATGGAGTGGCACTCGCCTCTCAAACCAGCTCCACCAGCACAGTCACATCGCTCGTACGTCAAGTAGACGTCACGTTGGTGGTCAACTCAGATCCTTCAAAGGGCGCTCCGAGCGTCACCCTGAACCAAGCGATTGTGCTACCGAACTTGGGAGTGCTGAAGCGATGAGAACCTCATTCCTACGCAGGATTTCGTCGATGCGAAGCGCGGGCGAGCGCGGTATGGCGCTGGTGATGGTGTTGACGGTCACGGCTGTGCTTACGTTGATGACGGTTGCCGGCGCGAGTTACTCGCTCAACCAACTCAAGCAGGTAGGCAAAGACCAGAACTGGAATGCGGCGATGGCAGCGGCTCAGGCGGGTGTCGACGACTACGTGTCGAGGCTCAATCGCGACAGTCTGTACTGGATGCACGGCACTGCCACGGCGTACTCGGGCACGAGCTTCTTCGATGGGACCTCGGGCAATACGGCGTTCACAGGCTGGGCGGCTATTCCCAACGGAACCACGGTGCGCGGGTACTTCCGCTATGAGATCAACAATGCGTTATACAACCAACGAGGTGTGATCAAGATTCGCGCTTCCGGCAAGGTCGGCAACTCGGTACGCACGGTGGAGGCGCAGTTGCGACGTGGGTCATTCATTGACTTCCTGTACTTCACCGATCTCGAAACCCAGGATCCGGCGCAGTATTCGCCTGCAGCATCGCTTAAGTGTGACCAGTACTACTACGCAGGTCGCTCGAGCAGCTGCACGCAGATTCAGTTCGCTTCAGCCGACATCATCGACGGCCCCGCGCACTCCAACGACGCCATGCTGATGTGTGTGGGTACGGGAGCCACGGGTATGCCAGCGGGAACCTACGGTCCGTGGTTCAAGGGCAAGGTGACGACGAACGCTCCGGTTGTCACGGGAACGAGCCGTTGGCGTCGTACGTGTGACTCGAACACCAGTCACAACCCCTTGTTCGCTGTTTCGGCACCCACCGGCCCTATCAAGCTGGACATGCCACCGACGAACTCGGCGCTCAAGAGCGAGACCGATCCGGCGTCGACGTCACCCAACCCGTCGGGCTGCCTGTACACCGGCCCCACCAAGATCACGTTGCGTGCCGATGGACTGCTCGACATCGTGAGCCCGCTGACCAAGACACCCCACCCGGTCTCAGGGTGTGCGACGGGTTCGGGTGTTGCCTTGCCGCCCAACGGCGTGCTGTACGTGCGCAACGCGCCTTCAACCGCCGACACCTATGGCACAGCGGGCCCGACGACGTGCCCGACCGCCAATGGTGTGGGTTACCCAATCACCAACGACTACAGCGCGGTCTACAACTGCAAGTCGGGTGACGCTTTCGTCAGCGGCACCCTCGATGGTCGGCTGACCATTGCCGCCGAGAACAACATTGTGGTGGTAGACGACACTCGCTACGCGTATCGTGTCGACACCTCACGGGCCCAGGACGACATTCTCGGACTCATCGCGACCAACGACGTGCAGGTGTACCACCCGGTGAGCAAGAGCGGTACCAGCACCTACACGAACCTCGCGAGTTCGCCCACTCAGGACGTGCTGATCGATGCGGCCATCCTGTCGGTGCAGCACTCCTTCCGGGTGCAGAACTACCAGTACGGTGCCCAACTCGGCTATCTCAACGTCTTCGGTGCTATCGCCCAGAAATATCGCGGAATTGTCGGGCAGAGCGGTACCAGTGGCTTCCTGAAGAACTACCAGTACGACCAGCGGTTGCAGTGGGATAGTCCGCCGAAATTCCTCAACCCTGTTCAGTCCGCGTTCTCGCCTACCCAGTGGTCTGAACTGTCG
>CAIYMF010000173.1 GCA_903927265.1 uncultured bacterium
ACGCGCGAGCGTGGTTTTGCCACAGCCACTCTCGCCCACGAGAGCAACAATCTCGCCGCGGTTGAGGGTGAGTTCAACACCGTCGACCGCGCGCGCAACACCGCGCGATCCACGACCAGTGAAGGTCACCTGAAGATCGCGTGCCTCAAGAACCGGCGTGCGCTCGGTCATGACGCACCTCCCCCGAGCAACTCGAGGTGCTCGCCTGAACGTAGGCACGCCACGCGCCCGTCGTCGGCCCTCTGCAGCGGCGGCACTTCGCTCGAACAGCGATCAATGGCAATCGAACAGCGAGGGTGGAAGGGGCAACCCGAAGGCAGTTCGCCCGGGAAGGGCGGGTCGCCGGGAAGCCCTGCCGGCGAGTAACGGAATCGAGGGTCGCCGACCTTGGGAAAGGCACCGGCGAGCGCGGCCGTGTAGGGGTGACGCGGATGGTCGAAGAGTGCCGCCGCCGGTCGCTCTTCAACGATCTCACCGGCGTACATGACGGCCACGCGATCACAACTCGACGCAAGTACCGACAGGTCGTGGCTGATGAACACCATGCCAAGCCCGAGATCGCGTACCAGCCCTGCCAGTAGATCGAGAACCTGCGCCTGCACCATGACATCGAGCGCGGTCGTTGGCTCGTCGGCAATGAGTAGTTTCGGGGAACAGGCCAGAGCCATCGCAATCATCACGCGCTGTTTCTGACCTCCCGATAACTGATGCGGGTAACTGGCAGCACGTGACGCCGGAAGTCCGACCTGCTCAAGTAACTCGCCCACGCGTTGTTGGGCTGCTTTCTCCGAGGTCGTGGGGCTGTGCAACGTGATGGGTTCAGCAATCTGATCGCCCACACGCTGCACGGGGTTGAGAGCGTGCATCGCACCTTGGAAAACCACTGCGGCCTGCGCCCAGCGCACCGCGCGCACCTTGCCCCACGACATGGTGAGGACGTCTTCGCCGTCGAGCAGTACCCGCCCCGTCACCTTCGTCGACTTAGGCAGCAATCGCAGCACGGTGCCGGTGAGGGTGGTCTTGCCACAGCCACTCTCGCCTGCAATACCTATCGACTGGCCTGCTTCGACGGTCAGCGACACACCACGCACTGCCGGCACATCAGCGCCACCCGATCGATACGTGACCGAGACGTCATCGAACTCAAGGAGCGACATCAGGTGGCACCCTTTCGTGGGTCGAGGATCTCTTCTACCGAGCGACCCATGAGATTGAACGAGAGCACCACCAACACGACGCACAGGCCGGGCGGCACGATGTACCACCACGCTCCCTGAGAGACCGCCCCCGATGCGAATGCTTCTTCCAGAATCGAACCCCACGACACAGCAGTGGGGTCACCCAAGCCAAGGAACGACAACGTGGTCTCGGAAAGAATCGAGATCGACACCGCGAGTGTGGTGTTAGCCAACACAAGCGGCATCACATTGGGCAACACGTGGCGCACCATCTGATGCACGTTTCCAGCGCCGAGGGCCTTGGAGCGTTCAAGGTACGGTCGTGCGCCTACCGACAACGTCTGCGCCCGAATGAGTCGTGCAGTTCCGGGCCACGACGTGACACCGATGACGATGATGATGTTGAGCATCGAAGCGCCGAGCACCGTGGCGAGCACGATCGCGAGGGGAAGAAATGGAATCACCAAGAACCAGTCGGTGAATCGATCGAGGGTTCCGCCGAGGAAACCCCGGTAGTGACCTGACACGATGCCGACCGTCGTTCCGATTGCCATCGACAGCACCGTTGCCGCCAGACCGACGACGAGCGATACGCGAGCACCCCACACCACCAGCGCCAGCACGCTACGCCCGCTGACATCAGTTCCGAGCGGGAATTCCAGTGACGGCGGTTCATACGGCATGCCCGTGGCTTTGGTGACGTCGAGCATCGTTGCGGGAAAAAGCACTGGCGCAAAGATCGCCAGCAGCGCGAACACGATGAGCACGGTCAGGCCCAGCATTCCTGCGCGACTGCGCGCGAACTGCTTGGCGAATACTCTGCGCGAGGCTTTACGTCGAGCGCGGGCAATCGACTTCGGCGAGGCCGAGATCGGTGTAGGCGTAGGCACTGTTGTGGTCATGTGCGCACCCGCGGATCAAGTCGTGCGTAGAGCAGGTCAGCAATGAGGTTGGCAAGAATTACCGCAGCCGAGAACAGCAGAAAGAGCGCTTGCAGCAAGGGCACATCAGGGCCGGAGAGAGCATCGACGGTCAGCCCACCCAGACCTGGGATCGAGAACACGTATTCGATGGTGATGGCGCCACCCACCACGAATCCGAGGTTGAGGAAGATCAACGTCATCGTGGGCAGAAGCGCATTCGGAACGGCGTGGCGGCGACGTACGAGCTTGTCCATCAGCCCTTTCGCGCGAGCGGTCTGCAGGTAGTCCTGGCCCATTTCATCGATCAGCGATGCGCGCATGACCAATGAGTACTCAGCCAGATAGACGATCGCCAAAGTGGTGACCGGTAGGAATAGGTGCCATGCCACATCAAGCCATCCGCGCAGACTGCTGGTATCAACACCAGGGGTAGAGAGTCCTCCGGTGGGGAACAGTCCCGGCAGACCGAACACCCCCACGCCGAGAACGATGAGCAAAATCATGCCGAGCCAGAACTCAGGCATCGAATAGAGCACCAACGTGGTGTTCGTCGAGATGCGATCGAACCGCTCACCTCGGTTCCACGCGCTGCGAATGCCCAGCCAGACACCGACCAGGGTGGCGATCAGCGTCGCTACCCCAACGAGCAAGAGTGTCGGCCACACACGCTCGCCAATCACCGACCACACCGGCTGGCTGTACTTGA
>CAIYMF010000174.1 GCA_903927265.1 uncultured bacterium
GCCGACACGAAAAGGAAAGGAACTCCGGCCTCGCGCGCCATCGCCTTGGCCAGGTGCGTCTTACCGGTTCCCGGAGCGCCCTCAAACAACAGGCCTCGACGAGGTGTTCCGCCCATCTCCTCGGAGAAGGTGCGGTGGGCAAGGAACAGGTTCAGCGATCGCTCGACTTCTTCCTTCACCGACTCGATTCCGACCACGTCATCGAGGGTGGTGGTGATCTGTTCGGGTCGGTAGGTCACGTGCGGAGAGCGCCCTGAGATGAACGATGTTCCGACCAGAGCGAAGGTCAAGACCAGAAAGAAGAGGATGGGCGTGACCACAAGCGGGTCGATGTCCGGAAGACCCAGACTGGTGAGCAACACCGGGTCGCCCATCAGGAGGCGAATTCCGAGCCAGAGTGCGGGGATGAGCAAGATCAGCAGCAATATGGTGAGGCGACGCATACGCGAGCGTTCGCGCGACTGACCCACGTCGGCGCCACCACGTTCGAGCCTGCCAGTGCCCGCCTGCGCGAGTACCTCATGTGCTTCATTCTGCTCAGGCATTCGGGATCCTCCTCGGGTGACGCGTCCACACATAGTGACGCAGCCCACGACCTCTCAGACCAATCGTCCCGACGCGGTCATCCATTCGGACTAACCCGTTTGGCCTAGTATCGACAAATCGTGACGCTACGTCAGCGGAGTGTGAGGCCTGCTCAGGCGATCCCTGCAAAGAGGTCAGTTTCACGCCCACCGGGAGACGCCTGAAAAGGCCCGCGCACAAGGCGGAAGTACTCGATTCCGAGAGCCTTGGACCCCAGGTTGTCTGAAAGTGCGAAGAAGCCCCCGTCGACACTCACCTGAGTGGCGTGGGCACGCAGTGCTTCCATTTTGGCATCGAGGAAATCCGAGGCGTCGATCTCGGTGGTCACTAAGTCGTCGTCGATCACGAATGGCAGGTCGTCGGGATCCATGGCTGCGAAATCGCTGGTGTCACCGGCGGCCTTGAGTGCCTCAATTCCCGCGCGCAACACCGATCGCGGGAACGCCGTCCAGTACACCTTCGCTACATCCCACGCCTGCCCCAGTTCGGGTCGGAAGGATGCGGCGGCAGCAAGCACGGTGGCATACATCGCAACCCGGTGCGCCTGGATGTGGTCGGGGTGACCGTAGCCGCCGAAGTCGTCGTAGGTGATGAGCACCTGCGGACGAACCTCACGAATCACTGCCACCAATGGTGCGGCGGCCTCGAGCAGGTCGGCACGCCAGAAGCAGTCAGCTCGCTCGTTCGATGGCGTGCCGATCATGCCCGAATCGCGAAAGGCACCGGGGCCACCGAGCAGGCGCCAGTCGGTAACTCCCAGAGCTGCCATGGCCGCCCCAAGTTCTTCTTGGCGATGGGCTCCGAGTTGGTCCTCTTGGTCGGCGGCGAGGTGGGCAACATCGGGAAGCAGAATCTCGCCTTCTTCACCCAGGGTGCAGGTCACGAGGGTGACATGGGCGCCCTGCGCCGCGTACATCGCCATGCTGGCGCCGGTAGCGATGCACTCATCGTCAGGGTGCGCGTGAACGAGAAGCAACCGTCGGGCGGCTGTGGGGTCAGACATGGGCGTGAGCCTAGTGCCTGCCAAGATGCGGGGCATGACGACCACAGAGGAACAGAGCTTTCCGCGCCAGTCTGCCCGCACGGGCAACTTCCGACTGGGTGCACCGCGACAGGTATCAGTGTCGAGCGACGGCGAGCGCATCGTGTTCGTTCGCTCGTCGAGTGGGACCGATCCGGTCAACCGCCTGGTGGTGGTCGACACCAACGCTATGGCCGAACGCATCGTTGCCGACCCAACCGAATTGCTCGCCGACAGTGAAGAATTGCCCGCGGCCGAGCGGGCCCGCCGCGAACGTATGCGCGAGAGCACGTCAGGAGTGACGTCGTATTCGTGTGACTCGGCGACGACGCGCGCCGCCTTTGCACTCTCGGGCCGACTTTTCGTCGCTGACCTCACACCGGGGGCCGCAAGTACGGTGCGTGAAATTGCCGCGGCAACACCTGCGGTCGATCCGCGCATGTCCCCCGATGGTGCGTACGTCTCGTACGTACACGAACGCGCACTGCACGTCATCAACGTGGCAACGGGTGACGATCGCGCGGTGTGCGAACCCGAGTCGCCCACCATCACGTACGGGCTCGCTGACTTCATTGCGGCAGAAGAACTCGACCGCTTTCGAGGGCAATGGTGGTCACCCGACTCGACGACCTTGCTCGTGGAACGATTCGACGAATCACCTGTCTCGACCTGGTGGATTAGCAACCCAGCAGATCCGAGCCTTGAGCCGACACCTCATCGCTACCCAGCGGCGGGAACGGCCAACGCCGAGGTATCGCTTGCGTTGGTTCGTCTGTCGGGAGGCGGAACCGACGTTGTGTGGGACGAGGAGTACCCGTATCTAGCCTCCGTGTCGTGGTCGAGCAACGGGCCCGCACTGATCCAGGTATTCAGCCGCAACCAGCAACGCAGTCTCATCCTCAGTATCGATCCGTTCGACGGAACCACAACGACACTGCACACCCATGACGACCCGACCTGGGTTGATGTGATCCCCGGAGTTCCGTGCTGGACGGCTGATGGTCGGTTGGTACGTACGGTCGATGATGCGGCCACCGATACGCGACGATTGTGTGTCGGTGATGCGTTGGTGACGCCACCCGGAATCCAAGTGATGGGTGTTCTCGCAAGTGACGACTCGGGGGTCGTACTACTCGCAGCCGACGATCCGACCGAGCGTCGTCCCTATCGAGTGAGTCTCGACGGAACCTTCACTCCAATGGCTTCCGCTGGTGGTCTTCGATCGATCACATGTGGAGGGTCAACTTCCGTGGTGTCCTCCACATCGCTGGACGAGGTCAGCACCGCGTGGACCACCGCTCGCGACGGCGCCGAGGTCGGTCACCTCACCTCTTTTGCAGAGAAGCCAACGATCAAGCCTGATGTCACGGTGCTGCGCAGCGGCGATCGTGACATCGTCACGGCGGTGCTCTTTCCAACCGGGCACGTAGGCGGATCGGCGCGACTTCCCGTGATCATGGCACCGTACGGAGGGCCACACCACAGTGAAGTGCTCGCCAGTGGCTTGGCATTCGCGAGTGACCAATGGCTTGCCGATCAAGGGTTTGCGGTGATCGTCGCCGATGGTCGTGGAACACCAGGCCGTGGACCGGCGTGGGAGCGGGCCGTCATGCGCGATTTCACTGGTCCGGTACTCGACGATCAGATCGCCGCACTCACCGCGGTCAGCGAGTTGTACCCAGACGACATCGACACGTCGCGTGTAGGCATCACCGGTTGGTCATTCGGCGGTTGGCTCGCAGGACTCGCGGTGTTAGCCCGACCCGACGTATTTCATGCGGCCGTGGCAGGCGCTCCCGTCACCGAGTGGCGGCTGTATGACACGGCCTACACCGAGCGCTACCTCGGCGATCCCAACGACGAGCCCGATGTGTACGACCGCCATTCACTGGTCGCACTCGCCCCCAGATTGCGGCGACCGTTCATGATCATTCACGGACTCGCCGACGACAACGTGGTCGTGGCCAACACGTTGGCGCTATCAGGTGCACTACTTGCCGCGGGACGACCGCACACGGTGCTGCCACTGACCGGCGTGACACATATGGCCAGCAGCGAGACTGTCGCTGAGAACTTGCTGTTGCTGCAAGTCGACTTCCTACGCAGCGCTCTCGCTGCCCCCTGACGTCATGGGGCGGCGTTCACTGAATCTTGGAGCCGAGCCCGAAGTCGCCTGGCTCATCGTGTTCCCACGCCTCGCCCCGGCGGGCACGAGCTGCTTCCTCCGCGCGCTCTTGAGGTGAGTGCAACGAGTAGTCGTTGTCAACCAGAGGTGCTTCCGGCCCAATGATGGTTTCGCCGATGTGCAGCTTTTCCTCCGGAAAATGGCACGCCAAGAAATGTCCGGGTTGGTACTCGCGCAAGAGCGGAACGTCAACTCGGCACTGCTCCTGCACCTTCCAACAGCGGGTGTTGAAAACACAGCCAGAGGGCGGATTGATGGGGCTCGGCAAATCGCCTTGCAAGAGGATTCGCTCGCGTTTAGCGGCCGCTCCCGGCTCAGGTACCGGGACCGATGACAAGAGAGCATGGGTGTACGGGTGCAAAGGACGCTCATAGAGGTCACTGCGTGGCGCCAATTCCATGATGTGGCCGAGGTACATGACGGCCACTCGGTCAGAGATGTGTCGAACCACCGA
>CAIYMF010000175.1 GCA_903927265.1 uncultured bacterium
GGCGCGGTGGCGGTGCAGGTGCCTTGCTAGCGCCTGTGGCCTGATCAGTACCCCAACATTGGGCAATGTTCGAGGTAGCAAATCCCGGTGCAAGTACTGCGCAGGCAAAGCCGTCGATCCTGACGTTGCGCACGCACTCATCGACTCGGGTGGCTGGGAGCCGCTTGAAGAGTTTCGGCTCGCCACTGAGCCGTGGCAATGCCGGTGCAAGGCTTGCGGCCACGTCACCGGGGTCCGCGTCGGGAATGTTCGCAAGGGTGTTCGCTGTGCCGTCTGCGCGCGGCGCAAGGTACCCGCCGAAGTGGCGGTGCGGCGCGTGCGCGAACTCGGGTACGAGCCGCTGGAAGATTTCCCCGGCAAGACGCGACTGCCATGGCGACTTCGTCACCTCGAATGCGGAGAGGAGGTACAACCTTCATTCACCAACATCGCCACGGGCAAGCAGGGGGGATGCATGTCCTGCGGACGCGACAAGACCCGCCAAGCACTGATGCTCGACAGCGACTGGGCCGCCGATCAGGTGAGGGCTCGAGCCGCTGAGCCGCTGGAACCGTACCCCGGTGTTGACAGTGAGTGGTTGATCAAGTGTCACCTCTGCGAGGAGCAGTCAAGGATCCGGTACCGCCAGACGGTCCGGCGGTCCGAACCGGCATGTGATTCCTGTGCAGGGCGGGGACCAGATCTGCCTGCGCTCTTAGCGCTATTGACGAAAGCAGATGCAATTCCTGTCGGGCCGTACCCGGGCGTCGATGTGGGCTGGGAATCGGTATGTGCCAATTGTGAGGCATCAATCAGGCCGCGGATCTCAGCCCTGCGGGCTGGTCAAGGCGCATGCGGCCCCTGCGCTGGGAAGGTGGTGATCCCGGAGCGGGCTGTGGAGATCATGAAAGCGCGACATCTCGAGCCTGACATTCCCTATCCGGGTGTGGATGCTCCCTGGCCGTCGAAATGCATGCTATGCGAACTCGATGTGAGTCCGACGTACCGAACTGTTCGAGATCGCACGATCGGCTGCCAGTACTGCGACGATAGAGCCATCAACCCCTCAGCGGCAGTCTCCCTAATGGCTGAAAGGGGCTTCCAGACGCTCTGCGACTATCCCGGGGCGAACACTGCGTGGCCATCTCGATGCTCTCAATGCCATCGGGAGTCCGCCCCCTCGTATGCGAGCGTCCGAGCAGGACATGGATGCCGGTACTGCGCGGATCGTGGATTCGACTTCAATGCGCCCGCGATCGTCTACCTCATTGAGCACCCGTTCTGGGATGCCGCCAAGATCGGTATAAGCGGCGTCGGAGAGAAGCGGCTCAGACAACACGGGCATCAAGGCTGGGTGCCATCCACTGACGAGGGTGGCCGTCAGGGGTTGTGGGAATTGGGAGATGGAATGGTCGCTTGGGGAGTCGAGCAGCGAGTCCTCTCCCACTGGCGCGAAGAGATATCGATCGACTGCGCTGTGCCGAAGCAGGCCATGCCCCAAGGCGGACACACCGAGACCGTCAGCCTCCGTCTTCTGGATATCGCCAAGACCTTCGCCATGATCGACGCTCTGGTGGCTGAGCAAGAGGCTCTTGCGGCACGAAGAAGTTGATCGAAAGGCCCCAACAGCCAGCGAAAGTCGATTCAATGCTTGTACTTCTAGGCACCGTAGGTTTCACCTCGGCACCTGTGGAGCATGTGGATAGTTTCACCTACCTGCTTGGTCGAAAGATAGCCTTCAGAATCGTGCCCCGTCCGCGCCCGTTGACCGAACGCACTTGCAGCGTGTACAGGACGCCGCGCCTGCCACAAACTGGCGCAGCAGAGTGACCTGCAACAGTGCGGCGGTTCAAGTCATCTAACACTGGGCCTGCAACATTAGGCCTACGTATAGGGCCTAATGCATCCCGGCCTTCTTCATAGTTCCGCGACCGCACCTTGTGGTGTTCCGCGAGTGAAGGCCGGCTGACCATCGAGGTGTAGACCGTGTAGACCGTGTAGACCGTGTAGACCCTTTCCTTCTTGTTCATGCTTCTTCTTCTCTACCTCTGAAAGATGTAAGGAGAATGGTTTAGGCCTACATGGTCTACATGGTCTACACACTTACAAGGCCGGAGCGAATGACTGATTTCTGAAGGCTTCTGTTCCAGCCGTTCGTAGGATGTCGCGGGCGTCTTCGCCTGCGGCCGGGAGTAACTCGCGAAAGCTCGCGGTCTTGTCGATAAGGGCCTCGCGAATTCTCCGGGAGCAGTCCAGTCCGGGGATGTCGTTATCGGGAACAAGCAATACGCGATGGTCGCTGAGTACGGTCTGGAGGCGATCAAGGTTTGGGCTTGTGGCACCACCGGCCCATGTCGTGGCGTAGAGGCCCGCGTCGAACAGGGCATCAACGCTGGACTCCGATTCACACACGATGACTTCCTCCCCACACAGCGCGCCCTGCAGGGCTTCTACTTGGCGGTAGAGCGGTAGTTCGGCCAAGGTGATTGAACTGAGGCCTCCGGACCATGTCGTGCGGCCAATTCTTTCCTCCCATGTAATGCGCTTCTTGCCACCGGCAAAGCGTTCTCGGCGTAGTCGTGCGTCATCTGTGTAGTAGTGAAAGCCCGTCTCGATTGGCACTCCTAGGCGTGGACCTCGGCCACCCGAGCCTCCCGCTTCCAACTCGGGGTAGAGCACCTGGGCTCGTGAGTCCCGCCATGCACGCTCGGGCGCAAATGGCGGTGACTCGAAGAGGGCGCTCATGGACAGCCCCAGCACATCAACTATCCGATCTGTTGGGCACCCGGCGAAGCACTTCACCAGCACCCGGCCTTCCATGCCTTCAGTGAGGCTGAGGCTGGGACTGGCGTCGCGATGGCCGGGGCACTGCCACATATGGCCAACGCGCCTTGATCCAGAGCGCTGGAGGTAGGCCTCGAACCACGTCGTGGGGGTCACGCGACCTTCTCCTCGTTGCCTGCCCGCATGTCAATGACTTGGTACGTCGTGGCTTTCGCGGTTCGCTTCCTCTCGACAACGACTCCGACAATTGACTTGAGATCCTCGGACACGCGCATCAAGGCTTCACCAAATGACTTCGCGCTCTCGGGTAACTTGCGGGATTGCGCCTCATCGAGGTGGTGGGTTAGAGATTCCTTAAGTTTGTCCCACGTCAGCCACTCACCGAGCGGCAAGCGATCGGAGTACCGGCAACAGTTTCCATCGTCACCAGCGCGGGCGCACTCGACCGCCAACTGGAGTCCAGCCGCGAGGGGGCTGGCATCAATCACTGCGGTTTGGAGGTCTTCGATGCTCCGATTCAGCGAGTCAAGCCCAGCCGTGTTGCGCTCATCGTCAAGTACTTTGAGAACCCGAATGAGGTCGCCGTTGCGGTGTGACGAGCCAGTGATCGGGTAGCCCATCCGGTAGCGAAGCACTGTGACGAGCAGGTCCAAGAGCGCGCTCGTAACGGCGGGCCGAACCGACTCCCATTCGTCCTTCAATTCGCTGGCTGGGATGCGTTCGCCCTCGGGGATTGACTGCAGGTCGACTTTCACTGACCGGCTTGCGAGGTCACTACGAGAGAACCCTGACATGATCCCGTTGAGCCACACCGGACGCTGCAATGTCGTGATGTGAGCACCATCGTTGGTGTAGAGAGTTCGAGATACGAGTTCCCCACCAGTCGACACTCGCGCCAACAAGTCGGAGACCTTCGGATCAACGTAAGACGCGTTGTCGAACACGATCGTTCGCCGAATCGCGGCCAGTGCCTTGAACTCTCGTGGGTCACTGGTGAGGTCATTTCCGGGAGTCACCGTCGTTGGGTCCACGAGGCTGAGCAGGAACTGTTGGCACAGGGACTTGCCCACATTTGCGCTTCCGAGTAACACAAGGATTGGCTGCGGGCATTCGGTAAACCAGTTCATCAAGAGTGTGGCCAGCAGTACGGTTTCCTCGTTCGGGCTGATCCTGACGAAGCGTGACAACTGGGTTGTGCTGGGGGGAACGTCGCGTGGGTCGGCCATGGCACCACTCACTGATGTCCGGTAGAAAGGCACTGGAGACGTCTTCTCAATGGTCCATCTGCTTCTTGACACATGGATGACTTCCCACGTGTCCCAGCCAGTATCTATAAAGACTTCGTCAGCAACCTGTGCAGCGCGAAGGGCAATGATCTGCTTAGCGGACGTCGCACACTCACCTGCTAGCCAGTCGGAAGCCATTGATCTAGCGGCCTGAGCGGGATACTTGCCGTGCTTGACAGTCCATGACTTGCAGATGGCGATCATCGCCACAGAGCGGGTGCCGTCGTGAGGGATCGCCTCATGGGGTCGAGACTCGAAGGTGACGAAGTGTCGACCGGACTCGTCCTGTGTGGGTCGCGCGATAGAGGCGATGTGGGCAATCAGGCGATTGCCCTCGTTGACCTTGCCTTTGGCCTTGGCAGGCTCTGATTTACCCGCGTCCTCATTGCTGTGGTCGTCCGGTTCTTTACTAAATGAC
>CAIYMF010000176.1 GCA_903927265.1 uncultured bacterium
CTGTGAAGTCTCGGGACATCCTTATGGGATGTCTCGGGACTTACTTATTTTTTGAACTTGTATCCCTTGGGCATGCCGCCTTTTTTGTTGCCGGGTTTGGGTCCTGGTTTGAGGCCGCGGGGTTGGCTGTCTTTGTTGGGGTTGATTGTGAGTTCGCGGAGGATTTCTCCGGTGTCTCGGTTGATGATGAGGACGTTGAGGTCGTGGATGAGCATGCGCACTCGTGTGCCGCCGAGTCCGGTGCCGAGTTGGATGTGGTGCATTCGTCCGCCGCGGCGCAGGGTCACTGATCCGGTGGCGTGGACGGTGTCGTCGCGGATGCGGTAATGCCCGGTGTGGTTGTGGTCGGGGGTTGCTTTTGCGCGGGCGTTGTAGGTCTCGGCTGGTGTTCGGTTCTGTAGTGATGCGTGTGGTCTTTGGGTGTTGTAGTTGTGGGTGAATTCGTCGAGTTGTGTTTGTAGGTCGGTGAGCGTGTGTGCGCGTGGGCGGGCGGTGAGCCAGGTTTTTAGTGTCTGGTTGAGTCGTTCGACTTTGCCTTGGGTTTGGGGGTGGTTGGGGCTGCCGTTCTTTTGTTCGATGCCGCGGTTGAGTAGTTCAATTTCGAAGGCGTTGGGGCCTCCGCGGTGGCGGGTGGTGAACACGAATCCGTTGTCTGTCAACGTGGATTGGGGTGTTCCGTGTTGGGTGCATGCGTGTTGGAAGGTTGCTAGGACGATGGCGCCGGTGACGGGTTTGTGTGCGGTGGCCGAGATCAGGTAGCGGGAGTGGTCATCGAGCCAGAGCAGGATTTCAGCGTCGTTGCCGCGTGCTAATCGCCAGTGGGTGAAGTCTGATTGCCAGCATTCGTTGGGTAGGTCTGCCTGGAATCGAATGTAGGAGCTCTTGGGTCGTTTGCGTGGTTCGGGGGTGATGAGTCCGGCTTTGGTCAGGGTGTGCCAGATGGTGGAGATTGCTGGTGGGGTGTGGCCGGCTCGTTCTAGTCGGGCGGCAATGGATCGTGGGCCAGCGTCATGACCGTCGGCGCTCAGTGTTCGGCGCATGTGACAGATCAGAGTGACCATGTCTTCGCTGATCGCATTGGGGCTGGTGTGCGGTCGTCGGGTGCGGGGTTCCAGTGCGTCCCAGCCTCCGTGTCGCCAGGCTGCCACCAGTTGGCTCACCCGTGGTTGTGAGATGCCGTAGAGGCGGGCGACCTCGGTTTGGGACTTACCGGCCAGGACAGCTTCGACGATGACGCGTTGCTTGGACATGCGGTGAAGGATGTCCGATTTGCTCGTTATAAGGATGTCTCGAGACAGCCTATAAATATGTCCCCGAACACCACACCCTCAGCTCCACCCATTGTGAGGGGATTGCCCATTCTCTGGGCAAATCCGCACGTTAAGCGTGCTTCTTTGCCCATAGATTGAATGGAAAGCGTGCAGTGTGGAGGCCTTGTGAAGAAGCAGTTCAGGTAGCCGTGTGAGCGGTGCGACGTGCTACACCCAACTCGGGAACCACATGTGGATGTGCCAGTACTCGTACGGCACCACTTGTCCGGTCCAGATCGGATAGAAGAATCCACTCACAGCGAGCGCCAACAACACGATGCCGCCAGCGAACATCGCGCCCCACATCCGTCGCGCGGGTGAGGCCAGCGAAGGGCCCAGAATCGTGCCGAGTGTCATTGCCAGTGCCATGACGATGTACGGCAGGAACGCGATTGAGTAGAACGTGAAGATCGTGCGCTCCTGGAACAGCAGCCAGGGGAACCAACCGGCGATGAAGCCGACGATGACTGCGCCACTGCGCCAGTCGCGGTGAGCGATCCAGCGCCACAATTGGTGGAAGAGCGCCACGGTCGCCGCCCACCAGATGATGGGGTTTCCGAGTGCGGTGACGGCGGCGCTGCAACTGTCGACCGTGCAGCCGTTCTCACCGTTCTTGTAACTCTCGTAGTAGAACGAGGTGGGTCGACCCTGAACCGGCCAACTCCAGGCGTTCGATTGGTAGGAGTGTGGTGAGGTCAAGCCGACATGGAAATGCCACGCTTCGGCGTGATAGTGCACCAGGCTGCGTAAAGCCTCGGGGAGGAACAGCAACCCTTCGGTGGGATTACTCGCCGCCCAGTTGCGATCCCAGCCACCGTCGGTGAGGAACCAGCCGGTCCAGGTCGCAACATAGGTAATTCCAGCGACGACCACGAGATACACGAAGGCCGGAACGGCATCGCGTACGAGCATCGACACCAGGGGGTGGCGAATGTCGACGACGCGGCGCGCGCCGACATCCCAGGCGATGGTGAGTAGCGCAAAGAGCGCCAGGAACCAGAGCCCAGACCACTTTGTGCCAATGGTGAGGCCAAGGAACACGCCGGCGACAATGCGCCACGGACGCCACAACAGCCAAGGGCCGAGCCCTGCCGCGATCGCGGTACGTCCGGGTCCCTCGCGGTCGACGAGATTGGCCAGTCGTCGCCGCATGAAGTCGCGGTCGAGTAGCAGGGCACCGAACGCGACCAGCGCGCAGAACATGAGCGTCTGATCGAGAAGCGCCGTGCGACTGTGCACGATGGCTTGACCATCGATGGCCATCAGTAGGCCGGCAGCGGCACCGATCAACGTTGAGCGGGTGAGCCGGCGCGTGATGCGAGTGACCAGGAGAACCGCGATCACCCCGAGTACGGCCATGCTGAATCGCCAGCCGAAGGGGGTGACTCCGAAGAGTTGCTCGCCGAACGCGATGACCCACTTACCCAGTGGGGGATGTACGACGAAATCGGCGGCCGTGGTGAACACATCGGTATTGCCGGCGAGAATTTTGTCGTCGGCTCCGTCGACAGTGCGTCGCTCGTAGCCGAAGCGCAGCATCGAGAACGCTTCTTTCATGTAGTACGTCTCGTCGAATACCACCGCGTGCGGTTGCCCGAGATCCCAAAAACGCAAGATGGCGGCGAACACCGAAATTCCGAGGGCAGTGAGCCAGCCGGCGAGCCGATCGGTGGGCATCGGAATGACCAACCGCTCGCGAATTGCGGCCGCGCGCTCAGACCGCCGCACGGCTGCAGCCTCGGGGGCCGGACCCGGCGGCGTCGCTATATCGATGACGGCCACCGCACCATGGTACGTTTCCGATCCTCATCACAAGGCGGTGGACGCATGACGGGACGACTGATTCTCGCGGCGACCCCGATTGGCGACGTCGACGACGCGTCACCGCGCCTGCGCCGCGCGCTCGAGTCGGCCGATGTGATCGCTGCCGAAGACACCCGCCGCCTGCTTCGACTGGCCAACAGTCTGGGGGCCACGCTCGCGGCGCCCGTGGTGGCGTATCACGATTCGGTCGAGCGCGAGCGCCTTCCTCGACTGATGGAAAAGCTGCGCGGCGGGGCGCTGGTGGTGCTCGTGACTGATGCCGGAATGCCGTCGGTGAGTGATCCTGGCTACCGCCTCGTTGAGGCTGCGGTGCGAGAGGGCGTCGACGTTTCCGTCATACCGGGCCCTTCGGCTGTCACCACTGCCCTCGCTGTCAGCGGACTGCCCGTTGATCGGTTCTGTTTCGAAGGCTTCCTCCCCCGGCGCAGTGGGGAGCGTTCGGCACGCCTTGCCGACCTCGCCTCCGAGCGTCGCACGATGGTGTTTTTCGAGGCGCCGCACCGGCTTGCAGCCATGCTGACGGCTCTGGAGGCAGCGTTCGGAAGTGAGCGCGCGGCCGCGGTGTGTCGAGAACTCACCAAGACACACGAGGAAGTCGTGCGCGGAACGCTTTCCGAACTCGTCGCGTGGACTGAAGGCGGGGTGCGCGGAGAGGTCACGCTGGTCGTGGCGGGAGCCGATGCCTCATCTGAAAAGGTCTCGGGCGACGACCTAGTGGCGCGTGTTCAGGCGCTCGTGGCCCTCGGCTCCGATCGGCGCGAAGCCATCAGCGAGGTCGCACGCACCAGCGGATTACCGCGCCGAGCAGTATTTGACGCGATGGTGGCGGCCAAGCCGCGAACATCCTGACCAGCGGTGGCCCGTAGGATCACATCATGGCTGGGGCTCACGGTAAGGCGTACTACGTCACAACGCCGATCTACTACGTCAACGACGCACCACACATCGGGCATGCGTACACGACGACGGCGGGTGACGTGCTCACTCGCTGGCATCGTCAGCGCGGCGAGGACGTGTGGTTCCTCACCGGTGTCGACGAGCACGGCCAGAAAGTGATGCGCGCGGCAGAAGCCAATGGACTCGCACCCCAGGAGTGGGCCGACCGGCTCGTCACCGACGCATGGCGGCCGGTACTCGAAACAATCAACGCGGCCAACGACGATTTCATTCGCACGACTGAGACGCGCCACACGCGTCGCGTACAGGACTTCGTCACGAAGCTGCATGACGGCGGCCATATCTTCGAGGGCGAGTACGAAGCGCCTTACTGCGTGGGCTGCGAGGAGTTCAAGCTCGCAGGCGATCTACTTCCGGGCGAGGGTGAGCTCGAGGGTCAGTTTCTGTGTCCGATTCACAGTCGGCCGGTCGAGATTGTCAGCGAGACCAACTGGTTCTTTCGACTCTCTGCTTTCGCCGATCGCCTGATCGAGCACTACGAACTGAATCCGCACGCCGTGCAACCGCAGTCGGCCTACAACGAGGTGATGTCGTTCATCAGGCAGGGTCTCGATGATCTGTCGATCTCGCGGTCGACGTTCGACTGGGGAATTGACGTTCCGTGGGATCCCGATCAGGTCATCTACGTGTGGTTCGACGCGTTGCTCAACTACGCGACGGCCGTAGGGCTCGGCGACTCCCCGACCAGTGAAGGCGGCCGAAAGTTCGCCAACACCTGGCCAGCTGACGTTCACCTTGTCGGAAAGGACATCCTGCGCTTCCACGCCGTGATTTGGCCGGCAATGTTGATGGCGGCTGAACTACCGTTGCCGGGCATGGTGTTCGCCCACGGTTGGCTGCTGGTCGGCGGCGAGAAGATGAGCAAGAGCAAGCTCACCGGAATCGCGCCGAGTCAGATCATTGATCACTTCGGTGCTGACGCTTTCCGCTACTACTTCTTGCGCGCGATCAACTTCGGCCAGGACGGCTCGTTCTCGTGGGAAGACATGTCAGCTCGCTACACGTCCGAACTTGCGAACGGTCTGGGCAACCTCGCATCACGCGCGACGGCGATGGTCGGGCGATACTGCGATGGCGTGCTGCCCGAACCGGGTGCGTTGACCAACGCCGATCGCGCACTGATCGAACTACTTCGCACGACGGTTGAGACGACCGACGCGGCGATGTTGCGACTTGAGTTCTCCGTGGGCTTGGCCTCGCTCAAGGAATTTGTCGACGCGGTGAACCTCTACGTCACCGAGCAAGAGCCGTGGAAGGTCGCTAAGGCAGTCGACGATCCGGTACAGGTCGAGCGCCTGCACACGATTTTGTACGTGATGTGCGAGTGCCTGCGGGCTCTGAGCGTGCTGTACAGCCCAGTGATGCCGACAGCGATGGGTTCGTTGTGGTCGCAACTCGGCGCCGACGCATCACTGGGTTCGATCCTCGAACAGCGACTGCAGACTGCCGGCCACTGGGGGCTGTTACCCGTGGGCAGTGTTGTTACCAAGGGCGACAGTCTCTTCCCGCGACTTGACGACGCCGAGGCGTAACTCGCGTGGATGGCCTGCCAGAAGCACCGGAACCCCTGCCGTTGCCGGTGATCGATAGTCACTGTCACCTCGACATGCGTGCCGGCATTGAAGGACTCGAAATCGACGAGGCGGTGGCGCTCGCCGCTGAGGTCGGTGTCGATCGCTTCGTGCAGGTGGGGTGCGATGTTGAAGGTGCGCGATGGTCGGTGCTCGCTGCGCAGCGACTGGCGCCCGTCGTGGCAACAGTGGCGCTGCATCCCAATGAGGCGCCGCGACTTGCTGCCAAAGGTGGTCGTGAGGCGTTCGAACTCGCGATGTCGGAGATTGAGGTACTCGCCGCCGACGAAGCAGTGGTTGCAGTGGGCGAAACCGGTCTGGATTTCTTCCGTACCGGTGATGAAGGTCGAGACATTCAGGAAGAGTCGTTTCGCCGACACATTCAACTAGCGCGTCGTCTCGGAAAGCCCGTGGTCGTGCACGATCGCGAAGCACACGCCGACGTCATTCGCGTTCTCGACGACGAACCGTCGCCGCCGGCGGTGGTGCTGCACTGCTTCAGTGGCGACACTGACTTTGCGCGCGAAGCGGTGGTTCGCGGCTGGTTCTGCTCTTTCGCTGGAACCGTGACGTTTAAGAACGCACAGCCGTTGCGCGATGCCTTGCGACTCGTGCCTGATGAATTGGTGCTGGTCGAAACCGATGCGCCGTACCTGACGCCTTCGCCTCACCGAGGTCGTCCGAATTCGCCGTACCTGATTCCACACACGGTGCGCACGATGGCGCAGGTGCGCGATCAATCGGTCGAGAAACTGTGCATGCTGTTGCGCGACAACACATTCCAGGTCTTCGGGCAGTGGTAGCCGACGCAGCCATGTTGGGGGCTGGGCGCATTCGCGCCCTTGCCGCCGAGTTGGGTTTACGCCCCACCAAGCAGTGGGGGCAAAACTTCGTGATCGATGCCAACACGGTGCGCCGCATTGTGCGCGTTGCAGGCGTTGGTTCTGACGACGTGGTTCTTGAAGTCGGTCCTGGACTGGGCAGTTTGACGTTAGCTCTGTTGCCTGTCGTCGCGTCAGTGACGGCCGTTGAAATCGATCCGCTACTCGCGCAACGACTTCCGCAGACGGTGGGCGAACTGCAACCTGAGACGGTCGGTCGCCTCACCGTGATCAACGCAGACGCAATGAGCCTGGCTCCAGAACAACTCACCGTTTCGCCCACGGCACTTGTTGCCAACTTGCCGTACAACGTGTCGGTGCCCGTGCTGTTGCACCTTCTCGAACAGTTCCCCGACATCGCGTCCGCGCTTGTGATGGTGCAGGCCGAGGTTGCCGATCGGTTGGCCGCGCCTCCTGGAAATCGCACCTACGGGGTGCCAAGCGCCAAAGCACGCTGGTACGGAGAGGTGCGACGGGTGGGTTCGGTACCGCCGTCGGTCTTCTGGCCCGAACCGAGAGTTGATTCTGGGCTCGTCGATTTCCGGCGAGGTGAGGTGCGCGGCGATGATGCCCTGCGCCGTCGCGTGTTCGCCGTGATCGACGCGGCCTTCTCGCAGCGTCGCAAGACATTGCGATCGGCGCTGGCAGGTTGGGCCGGTTCACCAGTCGCGGCCGAGGAGACATTGCGCCGTGCCGGTATCGAACCGTCCGAGCGCGGTGAACAGTTGAACATCGATGAGTTCACCCGAATCGCACTAGCGGCCCCGACCGACTCGTAGTTCGCACGTAGCATCAACCTATGTCCACGGTCACCGCGCAGGCTCCGGCGAAAGTCAACCTGTGGCTCAGTGTCGGACCTCTCGGCGCCGACGGCTTTCACCCGCTCGCCACGGTGTTCCAGTCACTCACCCTCTATGACCTCGTGCGCGCAACATCCACATCACTGGGCAGTGGCATCACGCTGACGGTTGAAGGCGCAGACGGTGTTCCCGTTGACCGCACGAATCTGGCGTGGTCGGCGGCGGCGCTGGTTGCTGACGAACTCAGAATCGCTGCCGACGTCAGCCTGCATGTGGTGAAGCGCATTCCTGTCGCTGGTGGCATGGCGGGCGGAAGTGCTGATGCGGCTGCGACGTTGGTGGCCTGCGATGCCTTGTGGAAGGGGCAGTTGGGTCGAGCGCGACTGATGGAACTGGCTGCGACGCTTGGCAGCGATGTTCCTTTTATGCTGCACGGAGGAACGGCGATCGGCACTGGCAGGGGAGATCGCCTCACCCCGGTATTGACGGCGGGGGAGTTTCATTGGGTACTCGCGGCAGCCGATAGGGGCCTGTCAACGCCGGCGGTCTATGGCCAACTCGATCGGCTGCGTGCCGATCATCCGCCGGTTTCCGAATTCCTGAGCGACGACGTGATGACAGCCCTTCGCGCAGGTGATGCACTGGCGCTGGGAAGGGCATTGGGCAACGACCTTCAGGAACCAGCGCTGTCGCTGATGCCGTCGCTCGGACAACTTGTGGCGGCAGGAGTTGATGCGGGCGCGTTGGGCGCGATGGTGTCCGGCAGCGGCCCGACGTGTGTGTTCCTTGCGCGCGACCGCGACCACGCACTCGATATCGCTGCGCGATTGAGCGGATCTGGGTTGTGTCGCACCGTTGCCTGTGTGACTGGTCCGACTGCTGGTGCGCACGTCATCGACGTCTGAGTCCTTGCCGCTATGCGGTGACTGATCCCCATATTCGGATACAGGCGTTCGGATACCCGACAATCGGCGAGTTATCAATGCATAGTGCGGTGTGAAGCCTCTTGCGCCACGTAGTTTCACCTGTGTGAAATGGAATTGCTCTGTTGGGGGTGATCGCCGGTGAGTACCGTGATTGACACCCATGCACGGGTCCTAGTTGTCGCTGCGACTCGCTTGCAAGGTGCCCTGTTGACTGACGTGTTGGGTCGACATGGCTTTGATGCGACTCCTTCGACACTGCCGGAAGTCACCGAGTCGGCAGTTGCAGGACGTGCGGATGCCGCGGTCGTCGAGCTCGTTGCTGGAAGCCTCGCCGAGAGTGTGAACGCGGTTGCTGCAATCCACACAAGCAGCCCTCGGGTCGGTGTCGTGCTGGTCACCGCCATCCCTCGACTCGACCTGCTGGTACCCGATGCACGCTCGCGACTGGGTCGCGCGGCGTTGCTGACGGCCTCGGAGGTGACCGATGCCTCACTCGTGGTCGAGGCAGTCGGTTCGGTGTTGCCGTCCTATGACGGCCCGCCGATCTGGCGTGAAGGAACGCTACCGCCGCCACTCGACGTGCTGTCAGGACTGCAACTTGACCTCTTGCGACGCATCGCCAGCGGTGGCTCGAATGAGCAAATCGCCACCGACCGCGGCGTGAGTTTGCGTGCAGTCGAGAGTTTGGCATCGCGCACCTTTGCGGCCATGGGTCTTGCTGATACTCCTGGCAACCCCCGGGTGCGCGCGGTCACCACGTACTTGCGTGCGATGGGTGGCGCCTGAATTTCATTCGACCGGGTTGTCGAACGGAATCACGAGGTCGCGCAAAGTGTGCGCGAGGTCTCGCTGCTGCGCGGTAGTGAGAGTTGAGAGAATCGCGCGCTCTTGGGCGAGTAGATCGTCCAGCGACGAATCGACGACCTCGCGGCCGGTTGGGGTGAGTTGCACTCGAACTCCGCGGCGGTCATTGGGATCTTGTTCGCGTTTGAGTAAGCCGCGCGTTTCGAGGCGATCGAGTCGATTGGTGATCGTGCCGCTTGAGACGAGGTTCTGTTTCACAAGATCACCAGGAGAGAGTACATACGGATCTCCCGCGCGCCTCAGTGCCGCGAGCACATCGAATTCCCATGGTTCAAGTTCGTGACGACCGAAGGCTTCACGTCGAGCGAGATCGAGGTGGCGTGCTAGACGTGAAACACGCGATAGGACTTCGAGGGGTTCGACGTCGACATCGGGGCGCTCGCGCCGCCAGGCGGCAACGAGTCGGTCAACCTCGTCGGAGTCCACGCCTCCACACTAGGCCGCTACGTGTTACTGGCGGCGACCGATTACCGGCTTGGGCTCGAGATGGCCTAGCCCGTTCCAGGCAAGGTTCACGACGTGGGCGACTACTTCTTCCTTGCGTGGCTTACGCGAGTCGAGCCACCACTGTCCGGTCAGTGCCACCATGCCGACCAGCATCTGTGCGTACATGGGTGCGAGCTTGGGACTGAACTTGCGCGCCTCGAACTCATTGGCCAGGAGGTATTCGACCTGCGTGGCCACATCGAGAATGAGACTGGCGAAGTTTCCGGTGGTGGCGCTCACTGGCGAGTCGCGTACGAGCACGCGGAATCCGTCGGTCGACGTTTCGATGTAGTCGAACAATGCCATGCCAGCCTGCTCAAGCAGCGCCCGCGGATGACCGGCAGTCAGGGCTGAGGTGATCATGTTCATCAACTTGGTCATCTCACGGTCGACGATGACTGCGTAGAGCCCGTCCTTGCTGCCGAAGTGTTCGTAGACAACGGGTTTGGAAACCTTCGCGGACGAGGCGATTTCCTCGATGGAGACGGCCTCGAAGCCCTTTTCCGCGAACAGTGAACGGCCGACGACGATGAGTTGCTCGCGACGTTCGCTGCCCGTCATCCGAACGCGTTCGCTCATCACAGGTGAGTCTGCCATCTCAGGCGGCGTCGGTGGGTACGCGTTTGGCAGCAAGGCGCTCGGGCCGTGGCCACTTCACGTCGCGTGCCCAGCCGCTGAGTTCGAGCCAACGGATGATGCGAGCGCTTGGGTCCAGTTGGAATCGCAACACGCCGTGCCGGGCGGACGTTGGCTCGGCATGGTGCAAGTTGTGCCATGACTCGCCCAAGCTGAAGATGGCCAGCCACGCAACGTTTCCGGACTTATCGCGGGTGAGGAAGGGTCGCTTGCCCCACACGTGGCAGATCGAATTGATTGACCACGTGACGTGGTGGATCAGCGCGATGCGCACGAGTCCGGCCCAGAAGAGAGCGGTCAGGGCGCCTATCCATGATCGGGTGATGAGGCCCCCGAGTATGGCCGGAAGGATCAGACTCAGTGAGCCGATTGGCATGAAGAGCTTGGAAATGCGTACGAGGTCGGGGTCGCGCATGAGATCGGGGGCGTATTTCTGGTGAGGTGTTTGTTGCTCATCGAATAGCCAGAGGATGTGTGCCCACAGCAATCCCTTCGCCACGTTGCGGGGGCCCGTTCCGTACTTCCATGGTGAATGCGGATCACCTTCTTCATCGCTGAATGCGTGATGCTTGCGATGGTCGGCAACCCAGCGGATAACCGGTCCTTGTAGTGCGATCGTTCCGGCAAGTGCTAATGCGATCCGAAGCGGACGATTGGCTTTGAATGATGCGTGCGTGAAGAGTCGGTGATAGCCGACGGTGATTCCGGCTGCGGCGATCACGTAGAAGACCAGAGCCAGGATCGCGTCGGTCCAGCTCAGCCAGCCGCCCCAGGCGACCGGAATCGCCATCAGCACCGCGAGTAGAGGGATGGCGATGAAGGCCACGATGATGGTGCGCTCAGCGTTGCCGAGCGTGTCGGAAATGACGGCGTCGGGAGTTGTCGTCACTGTTTGGACATCGGGGCTTGTCGTCATCGGGAGCCTCTCGCTTGACTGGTTACGCCACCGTAACCTACGCAATCGTAGGTAAGCAACTACTACGTGGTCGGTGGTCAGGTGAACTCTTGGAATCGGACTTGGCAGGATGGGGGTGCTATCCCCGCTGGTGTAATCGGCAGCACAACGGCCTTTGGAGCCGTTAGTCGAGGTTCGAGCCCTCGGCGGGGAGCGCGACTGAGCACGCGTGCGTGCTCCCGCGAGTTCATCACCTAGTGCCGAAAAACGGGCAAATAGCAGCACTAGCGGATGAACTCGCGGAAGAAGGCGGGGGAGTTGCGCGGCGGGGGCGGGTCCGATCGGAGCATCCCCGGCCCATCGCGTTCGCGAGGTCGGTACGCTTCGAGGCGTGACCCGTCCTGCGTTGGCCATCGTGCTCGCGGCGGGTGAGGGCACCCGAATGAAGTCCTCGCTCGTCAAAGTCCTTCACCCCGTTGCCGGTCGACCGGTGCTTGGGCATGTGCTGCATTCGGTGGCGCATACCGAGCCGCAAGCGGTGGTGGTCGTCGTCGGCCATCAGAGTGAACGCGTGACCGAGTACGTCACCACTCACGAACCCGGCACGCTCATCACGGTTCAAGCCGAGCAGCGTGGAACGGGTCATGCGGTGCGTGTCTGTCTGGAGCAACTCGCTGCTCAGGGTCATGACCCGGCCCTGCTAGATGGACCTGTGCTCGTTCTTGCAGGGGATGCACCTCTGGTGCGCGGCACCACCCTTGAAGCATTGCTCGACCAGCATGTGGCCCGAGGCGCAGCAGCAACGGTGCTGTCAGCACACCTTGACGACCCCACGGGATACGGGCGCATTGTGCGCGATGCGTCGGGCGACGTTGCGTCGATCGTCGAACACCGCGACGCGACGGTTGAGCAGTTACGAATCACTGAGGTCAATTCTGGAACGTATGTGTTCGACAGTTCCCTGTTGATTTCAGCCCTTGGCCGCATCACGACCGACAACGCGCAGGGCGAGGAGTACCTCACCGACGTGCTTGGCATTGCGCGCTCCGATGGCGCTGTGGTCAGTGCGTACGCTGTCGAAGAGGCCGAGGAGATTCTCGGAATCAACGACCGCGTGCAACTCGCCGAATGTGCGCGCGTCATGCGTGATCGCATCAACGTCGGGTGGATGCGCGCCGGTGTGACGATTGTCGATCCGGCGTCGACGTGGATCGATGTTGATGCCGAAATTGGGCGCGACTCGATTTTGCAGCCGTCGACGATTCTTCTCGGACCGACGTTGATCGCCGAGAACGCTGTCGTCGGGCCTGACACGACTCTCGTCGCGTGCGAGGTGGGTGCCGGTGCGACTGTTCTACGCAGCCACTGCGAATACGCCGTTATTGGTGAGGGCGCGAACGTCGGTCCGTTCACCTACTTGCGCGCGAACGCGCGGCTCGGTGAAGGTGCGAAGGCGGGTGCGTACGTCGAAATCAAGAACTCGCAGATCGGTCGTGGTTCCAAGGTTCCGCATCTTTCCTATGTCGGCGATGCCGAGGTGGGCGAGGGCACCAACATTGGCGCGGCGACGGTGTTCGTCAACTACGACGGCGTGAACAAGCACCGCACGGTGGTCGGCAACCACGTGCGAGTCGGAAGCGACACCATGCTGGTGGCGCCAGTCACTATTGGCGATGGGGCGTACACGGCGGCAGGCTCAGTCATCACCGAAGATGTGCCGGCAGGCGCGATGGCGGTTGGCCGGGCGCGCCAGCGCAATGTCGACGGATGGGTTGAACGCAAGCGTTCCGGTAGCCCCGCTGCAGACGCCTCGGAACGGGCGCGGCAGGATCATCTTGAGCAGTCCACCCCAGAAGGAGAATCATGAGCGGATTGACCGTCTCGCCGGCGAAGAAGCTGATGCTTTTCGCAGGGCGGTCACATCCCGAGTTGGCACAAGAAGTGGCCAAGGAACTCGACATGGAGCTCACGCCCACATCTGCCTACGACTTCGCCAATGGCGAGATCTTTGTTCGGTTCCTTGAATCGGTTCGAGGCTGTGACGCGTTCGTGCTGCAGAGCCACACCGATCCCATCAACACCTGGATCATGGAGCAGTTGATTATGGTCGACGCGCTCAAGCGTGCCTCGGCCAAGCGCATCACCGTCATTGCGCCTTTCTACGGATATGCGCGCCAAGACAAGAAGCACCGCGGACGCGAGCCCATCACTGCTCGTCTGATGGCCGACCTGTTCAAGGCGGCCGGCGCCGACCGACTCATGGCAGTCGACTTGCACACCTCGCAGATTCAGGGATTCTTCGACGGTCCCGTCGATCACCTGTTCGCCCTTCCGATGCTGTCAGCGCACGTGAAGGCTAACTACGACACGTCGCGCATCACCGTGGTGTCGCCCGACGCTGGCCGGGTGCGAGTAGCTGAGCGCTGGACTGACGTGTTGGGTGCGCCTCTGGCCATCATTCACAAGCGCCGCGACCCTGATGTGCCGAACGAGGTTCGTGTTTTCGAAGTGGTCGGTGACGTTAAAGACCGCATGTGCGTCATCGTCGACGACATGATCGACACGGGCGGCACCATCGCCAAGGCGGCCGAAACCCTCTACGACAACGGCGCAGCCGGGGTCATCGTGACGGCTACACACGGAATCTTCAGTGACCCGGCGGTCGATCGGCTGTCTAATTCGCGCATCCTAGAAGTCGTCTGCACCGATTCGCTGCCGATTCCCGCTTCTCGCCGCTTCCCCACCCTCACTGTGCTGCCGATCGCCCCGTTGATCGCTACGGCCATTCGCGAGGTCTTTACCGACGGCTCAGTCACCCGCCTGTTCGACTGAGCCATTTCACGGGGTAGACTTCTTGCGATTCCTCGGCGAGGCGCCCGCGGGTAGCACTGCGACAAGGCGCGTGATCGACGCGGTAGCCGTTAGCGGCGTGCCTCCCGAGCCCCGCACCACCGGCCGTTTCAGGAGTTCACCATGACCAACGTTTCCATCATCGCCCTTGCCCGCGACGACTTCGGCAAGGGCGCTGCTCGCAAGTTGCGAGCTCGCGGACTTGTCCCTGCCGTTATCTACGGCCACGAGTCCGACGTGCGGCACGTGTCGCTCCCGGCTCACGAACTCAACCTCGCGTTGGTCAAGCCCCGCGTCGTGCTCGACGTTGTGGTCGAGGGTGCCGAGACGATCACCGCGGCTCCTCGCCAGATTCAGCGCGACCCGCTGCGCCGCATCATTGAGCACGTCGACTTGGTGCTGCTGAGCGCTGCCGAGGTGCGCGAGCGCGAGGCCGAAGCCCGACTCATCGTGCTTGCTGAGGAAGCCGCCATTGAGGCCGGACTCGACCCGATGACCGTCGCTGAGCATGCACAGTCTGCCGTTGATTCGGGCGTGTCCCCGTCGAAGGCCATTGATCAAGCGATTGAGGAAGTCAAGGCGATTCAGGTTGCTCAGGCTGAGGCCGCCAACGCCGCCGCTGACGCTCAAGATGCTGCCGACGCTGCTGGTGCGGCCGCAGCAAGTGCTTCCGCCGCCGAGAGTGCCGCGCCGTCCTCAGACGAGGGCTGACCTGTCGCGTGACCTCGTCACCGTGGTTGGTGGTGGGGCTCGGAAATCCGGGTCCGGAGTACGCAGCCACGCGCCACAACATCGGCGCCATGGTGGTGGAGGCTCTCGCGAGTCGAAACTCGTCGAGTTTGGCCAAGCATCGGCGCGCGCATGCATCGGCCGCTGATGTGCGTATCGGTGGTGAGCGCGTTGAGTTGCTCGTGCCTCGTTCGTACATGAACGAGTCGGGTGGACCGGTGAAGGCTGCCGCCGACTTCGCGAAGGTTCCGGCCGAGCGCATCATCGTCGTTCATGACGAACTTGACCTCCCGTTCGGTTCACTGCGCTGCAAACTGGGCGGGGGAGACAACGGGCACAACGGGTTGAAGTCGCTGCGTCGCTCGCTCGGCACGGGTGATTTCTTCCGAGTGAGGTTCGGAATTGGTCGTCCGCCGGGTCGCCAAGACCCTGCCGCGTTCGTGCTGCGCCCATTCGGCAGTACGGAACGACGTGAATTGGAAGCGCTGGTGGCGCGTGCGGGTGACGCGGTCGAGACCCTGGTCGTCGATGGGCTCGAGGTCGTGCAGAATCGTTTTAATGACTGACTATCAGGAAACCGACGCACAACTGGCCCGGCGGATTGCCGTCGAGGCAGCCGATCTACTAGTCGAGGTGCGTTCCGAACACGACCTCGCACCCGATGCTTCCGTGGCGCAGCAGCGTGCACTGGGTGATGACTCTGATCGTCGCAGCAATGCCCTGATTCTCGAACGGCTTGCAGCGGCCCGCCCTGACGATGCTGTGTTGTCGGAAGAGGCGCCCGACGATGGTGTGCGAGTCGGGTGCGACCGCGTCTGGATCGTCGATCCGCTCGATGGCACGGCCGAGTACCGCACGGCGCGTGATGAATTCGCAGTGCATGTGGCGCTGTGGGAACGAACCGCGAATGGCGCCGGGGAACTCACTGCAGCGTGCATCGCGTTACCTGACCGCGATCGCGTGTGGTGTACGGACGATGCGGTCTTGCCTACGCCCTCCATGTCTCTTGACGGCGTGCTGACCCTGGCGATTTCGCGGAACTACTTGCCGCCCGGTCTGGATGCTGTCATCGAGCGAATGACTGTTGCACTGCACGAGGCCGGCCATCGCAACGCATCGTTCGAACTCGCGCGTGTGGGTTCTGTGGGGGCCAAGGTTGATGAAGTGCTGGTCGGAAAGGCTGTGGCCTACCTCTTTACCGGTGGGCTCAAAGAGTGGGATGCGGCGGCGCCGTTTGCTGTCGCAGTACATCAAGGATTCGCCGTGGGTGATGTGCCGGGCGTTGGTTTCGAGTACAACCGTGCCGTTCCTCTGATCGGCTCCGGCTTCGTGTGTCATCCCGCACTCGCAGTCATCCTGCGCCACGCAGTCGTCGATTCAGGACTGTAGATGTCACTCTCACCATTGCTTGGCTCGCTCACACAGGATCCTGCGGTGGCGGAGGCATTGCGGCTCGCCCGCACCGATGCCGTCACTGAACACAGTCTCACTGCGCCAGGCGCTGCCCGACCTTTCGTGATTGCCGCGCTCGCCGATTCCCCACAAGGTGCGGGGCGTCCAGTTCTGGCTGTCGTCGCGACGGGGCGAGAGTCTGAGGATCTTGTGACGGCGTTGCGTTCGTTGCTACCGGAAGAGTCGGTGGTCGAGTTTCCCGCGTGGGAGACGTTGCCGCACGAGCGTCTCTCGCCCGGAGTCGACACGGTGGGTCGACGCACTGCGGTTCTCCGTCGACTTCGCCATCCCGGCGACGCGCACGACGATGAAGGCATCATTCGAGTTGTTGTGGCTCCGGTACGCGCTCTGCTGCAGCCGATTGTTAGCGGCATTGGCGATGTTGAGCCAGTCATTCTTCGACCGGGCGATCAGGTCGTTCTCGACGATGCGGTGCGCGCACTGTCCGAGCGGGGTTACGCGCGAGTCGATTTGGTCGACCGACGTGGCCAATTCGCAGTGCGTGGCGGAATCCTCGACGTATTCGTTCCGACCGAGGAGCACCCGCAACGCGTTGAGTTCTGGGGTGACGAGGTTGATGAAGTGCGGTGGTTCGCGGTCGCTGATCAGCGGTCGCTGGGGGAGTCCCCTGAAGGAGTCTGGGCGACGCCGTGTCGCGAACTGTTGCTCACCGACGCGGTAAGAGCGCGAGCGGCAGCGCTGGTGCCTGAGCGCGATGATCTCGCTGACTTGCTGTCACGTATCGCTGAAGGCATGCACGTTGAGGGCATGGAGGCGCTGGCTCCGGTGCTGGCCGACGGGCTCGATCTGCTCACCGACGCTGTCGACTCGCGTTCAATCGTGGTCGTGTGCGACCCCGAACGCATTCGAACGCGGGCTGAAGAACTAGTCGCAACGAGCCAGGAATTTCTTGAAGCGTCGTGGCATAACGCCGCGGTCGGAAACAGCACACCAGTTGATCTCGGCCGCAGTGCCTATCGCGATCTTGCGGAGGTTCGCGAGGCGGCGCAGTCGGTGGGTCTGTCGTGGTGGTCGGTGAGTCCGTTCGGACTCGATGACCCGCTCGTCAACGATGATGCCGAACTCGAAGCGCAGCCAGGATCTTCGACGGCGATGGCCGCACGTCCCGTTCCGCAGTATCTGGGCGATGTGCAAGCCGGGTTGCGCGATGCCGCGGCGCTGATGGCCCATGGTTACAGCGTGGTGTTGGTGGCCGAAGGCGCCGGTGCGGCCCAGCGCATTGCCGAGGAATGCGGCGAGCTCGACATTCCGGCTCGCACTGAGATTCCGCTTGCGGCGGTGCCCGAGCCGGGGGTCGTGGCGGTTACGACGGCCACCGTCGAACACGGATTCATCGCCGACCGGGCTCACCTTGTGCTGATGACCGAGTCCGATCTTGCCGGACACCGCACCTCGACGAAAGACATGCGCCGGATGCCCACCCGGCGTCGGCGCACGATCGATCCGCTTACTCTCGCCGCCGGCGACTACATCGTGCACGAACACCACGGTGTGGGGCGCTACGTCGAGATGGTGCAGCGAACGGTTGGCGGTGCGACGCGCGAGTACATCGTGATCGAGTACGCGCCGAGCAAGCGAGGGCAACCTGGTGACCGCGTCTACGTGCCGACCGACCAACTTGATCTCGTCACGCGTTACGTCGGTGGCGAGGCGCCAACGCTGCATCGTCTCGGGGGTGCCGATTGGCAGAAGGCGAAGGGTCGCGCGCGTAAGGCGGTTCGCCAGATCGCCGCTGAACTGGTGCGACTCTACGCAGCGCGCATGTCGAGTCCCGGATACGCATTCAGCCCCGATACGCCGTGGCAGCGCGAACTTGAAGACGCCTTCCCGTACGTCGAAACACCCGACCAAGCCGCATCGATTGACGAAGTCAAAGCCGATATGGAGAAGTCGATTCCGATGGACCGCGTCATCGCGGGCGACGTCGGATACGGCAAGACTGAAATTGCAGTGCGTGCAGCCTTCAAGGCGGTGCAAGACGGTAAACAGGTGGCAGTGCTCGTACCGACAACTCTGTTGGTGCAACAGCACTACGCGACATTCAGCGAGCGGTACGCGGGCTTCCCTGTGAAGGTTGCGGCATTATCGCGATTCCAATCGACCCGCGAAGCTGCGGCGGTACTCGAAGGAGTCTCCGACGGCACGGTTGACGTGGTGATCGGAACCCACCGCCTGCTGTCAGCCGACGTTCGATTCAAAGATCTTGGCCTAGCGATTGTCGACGAGGAACAGCGTTTTGGCGTTGAACACAAGGAACACCTCAAAGCATTGCGAACCGACGTCGACATGCTCACAATGTCGGCCACACCTATTCCGCGCACTCTGGAAATGTCGATCACGGGAATTCGGGAAATGTCGACGATTCAGACACCGCCCGAAGAACGTCACCCGGTGCTCACCTTCGTGGGACCCTTCGACGACAGGCAGGTATCGGCGGCAATTCGGCGTGAGCTGATGCGCGAGGGCCAGGTGTTCTATGTACATAACCGCGTGGAATCGATTGATCGCACGGCAACCAAACTCGCCGCACTCATTCCTGAAGCGCGCATCGCGGTGGCACACGGGCAGATGGGCGAAGGCGCACTCGAGCAAGTGATCGTCGACTTCTGGGAGAAACGATTCGACGTGCTGGTGTGCACGACCATCGTCGAGTCTGGCCTCGACATTGCCAACGCGAACACGCTCATTCTCGATCGCGCCGATGTGTTTGGTCTGAGCCAGCTGCACCAATTGCGTGGGCGGGTGGGCCGCGGGCGTGAACGTGCATACGCCTACTTCCTCTATCCCGCCGACCGCCCCTTGAGTGAGACGGCACACGACCGTCTTTCGACGATCGCCCAGCACACCGACCTAGGGTCGGGAATGGCAGTAGCGATGAAAGACCTTGAGATTCGCGGTGCCGGAAATCTGCTCGGCGGTGAACAGAGTGGACATATCGCCGACGTGGGATTCGATTTGTACGTGCGGCTCGTTGGTGAGGCCCTGCAGGAATTCAGGGGCGGAGCCACAGCTGAACTCACGGAAATGACGGTCGAACTGCCCGTCGATGCGCACCTTCCGCATGACTATGTTCCAAGTGAACGTCTGCGACTCGAGGCCTATCGACGTATCGCCGATGCCGTCGACGATGCGGCCCTCGACGCGGTGGCCGAAGAACTCGTCGACCGCTACGGCCCACTGCCGACCCAGGTGGCCACGTTGCTTGAGGTTGCGCATTTCCGTGTACTCGCGCGCGCGGCGGGTCTCACCGATGTTGTCGCGGCTGGCCCGCACATTCGGTTGCACCCGGTTGAACTCGCTGAGAGTCGCCAGTTGCGCCTGACGCGGCTGTACCCGGGCACCCTCCTCAAGCCGGCGACCCGTACGATTCTTGTGCCACGGCCAACAACCGCGCGCGTGGGTGGAACTCCCCTCGTCGACCGGGAGTTGCTCACGTGGGCACGTGATCTGGTCGCGAGTGTGCTGACCGACCAACCGGCCTCACCGCCGGCCAGTTGAACGCAAGGGAGAACCATGAACAGCCCCGTCCGCACCCGGTCGCGACGACTGCGCCTTCTCGCGCTTCCTGCCGTTGCTGTCGCCGCTGTACTCACGCTCGGTGCCTGCAGTTCGACGGCTCAGTCTGGTGCGGCCGCCATTGTCGGTGGCGAAGGAATCAGCGACAGCACGGTCGCCATGTATGCCGACGAAGTACGCGTCGCCACCGGCCAAGCCGGCACCTACGACCCCAAGGTCAACCGCGACGTCATCTCGCTGCTCGTGCAGGGCAAGGTCATCGACGAGGCGGCGGCTCGTGAAGGAGTCACGGTCACCGACTCTCAGATCAACGACTTGGTCACCAAGGCCGCTGAACAAGGTGGCCTTGACGCGCTCAAGTCGAGTCTGGCCACTCAGTACGGTGTCGCGCCGTCGCAGATCGAGGCGTTTGCTCGCACCAATCTGCTCTACCAAGGTTTGGTTCAAAAACTCGGTAAGGGTGACCAAAACGTGGGTGCCACTGCTGCTGGAGCGTTGCTCGACACCGTTTCCCACGAAATCGGTGTTTCCGTGAGCCCGCGATTTGGTCAGTGGTCAGGTGCCCAACTCAACGTGGTGCCGGCGCCCAACGACATCTCCGAGCCGGCGGCCAGAGAAGCTGCGGCGGCTGCAGTGCAGTCGGCGGGCTGATCGACGACACCGTGAGTGTCGAGCCCACGGGCGAGCCATTACTCGAACTGATTCGGGTGATGAACACCCTGCGCTCACCCGGTGGTTGCCCGTGGGATGCCGAACAGACGCATCGCAGTCTGGTCGAGTACCTCATCGAGGAGTCGTACGAAGCGGTTGAGGCCATTGAGTCAGACGACCGGGTTGCCTTGCGTGAAGAACTCGGCGACGTGCTGTTGCAGGTGGTGTTCCATTCGCGCATCGCTGAAGAATCGGTCGACGCACCGTTCTCGATCGACGATGTGGCGCAAGGAATTGTCGACAAACTGGTGTCTCGTCACCCCCATGTCTTCGGTGATGACACGGCCGATTCCGCAGCTCATGTTGAATCGAAGTGGCAGGCGATGAAGGCGGCCGAGAAGGGTCGCGAGTCTGCTACCGATGGCGTGCCAGATGCGCTTCCTGCGCTCCTTCTCGCGGCGAAGTTGACGCGGCGTGCCCGTCACGGCGGGCTTGAGGTGCCGGTCGCGACAGAGCAGGCACGCACTCAGGCGCAGGCAGCCCTCGACTCACTCGGTGACGATGAGGTGGGCGACTTTCTACTCGCGCTCGTTGAGGCAGCGGATCGTCGCGGAGTTGATGCTGAGGCAGCCCTTCGTGTGGCAGTGCGCCAGCAGCGTGCTCGCATTCGTACCGCCGAGGGTTTAAGCGACTAAAACGTCCATACTTTTCCGCGAGTCCATCACTTGTGCGGCTTAAGTGCGGCAGTTAGGCCGCGTAACTGATGGACTCGCGCAAGGCACGCGAGTGGCGCTTCGCGGTCCCCGATAGGCTGAAGACTCCGTCCGCTGCACAGGGGAGCACCCGCATGGCCATCATCGAAGCCCTCATCGCCCGCGAAATTCTTGATTCACGCGGCAATCCCACGGTCGAAGTAGAAATCGGCCTCAGTGATGGCGCTGTGTCGCGTGCCGCCGTTCCGTCGGGTGCCTCGACGGGTGCCTTCGAGGCCGTCGAACTGCGCGATGGTGAAGACCGATACGGCGGCAAGGGCGTGCTGCGGGCTATCGAGGCAATCGAGGGCGAAATCGCCGACGAGGTGCTCGGCTACGACGCCACCGAACAGCGCCTCATCGACCAGGCCATGATCGACCTCGACGGCACGCCCAATAAGGCTCGCCTCGGTGCCAACGCGATTCTTGGTGTCTCGCTCGCCGTCGCGCGCGCTGCGGCTGAGTCAGCAGATCTGCCGCTCTTCCGCTACATCGGGGGCCCCAACGCATTCCTGCTGCCCGTGCCGATGATGAACATTCTTAACGGCGGCGCGCACGCTGACACCGATGTTGACATTCAGGAATTCATGATCGCCCCGATCGGTGCGGCTTCATTCCGTGAGGGCCTGCGGCAGGGCACCGAGGTTTACCACTCGTTGAAGTCGGTATTGAAGAAGGCTGGCTACGCGACCGGACTCGGTGACGAAGGCGGATTCGCCCCGAGCCTGCCTAGCAACCGCGCGGCACTCGAACTCATTGCTGAAGCGGTAGCGGGCGTAGGTCTCACCCTGGGCCGCGATATTGCCCTCGCCCTCGACGTGGCTGCCACTGAATTCCACAGCGCCGACGGTTACCTCTTCGAAGGCGCCCACCGGTCTGCCGAGTGGATGACCGCCTACTACGAGTCACTCGTCACCGACTTCCCGCTGGTGTCGATTGAAGACCCGCTCGACGAGGACGACTGGAGCGGGTGGAAGCACATCACCGACGCACTCGGCGATCGTGTGCAACTGGTGGGCGACGATCTCTTTGTCACCAACCCCGAGCGCCTTGCTCGCGGTATTGACGAGGGCACCGCCAATGCGCTGTTGGTTAAGGTCAACCAGATCGGAACACTCACTGAGACCCTTGATGCCGTTGATCTGGCGCACCGCAGCGGCTACCGATGCATGATGAGCCACCGCAGTGGCGAAACTGAAGACACGACGATTGCCGATCTTGCCGTGGCCACGAACTGCGGCCAGATCAAGACAGGCGCGCCTGCTCGAAGCGAACGCGTGGCCAAGTACAACCAGCTGCTGCGCATCGAAGAGGAACTTGACGACGCTGCTCGCTACGCGGGCGCCGGCTCGTTCCCCCGATTCGCTGGCTAACCCTTTCGGCGTGCCGACTCGTCTTGCGGGCCTCGGCAGCGCACAATGGGGGGGTGCCGACCTCTTCCCCGTCGGGACGCGCTGCCCTGCCCGACGGTATGACGCCGGAAGGCTTTGAGCGCGAGTCCCTGTCGTCCGTTACTGGGCGCGCTGTCATTGTTGCGCTGGTTCTCCTCGCGTTGGTGCTGTCGCTTGCTCTTCCGGTGCGCGAGTACCTTCAGCAGCGCGGTCGTATCGCGGACTTGACCACGAGCACGGTTGTCACTCAAGCCAGAATCGACTCTCTCTCGGCATTGCGCGGGCGCTGGCAGGATCCTGCGTTCATTTCGGCGCAGGCGCGATCCAGACTCCACATGGCGTTCCCAGGCGAGATTCCATTCGTCGTCATCAGGCCGGACAAGGCCGCTGCGGGCGCTGGCGCTGCAGATTCTGCTCCCTGGTATTCGCGACTCTGGCGCATCGTGACGCGGTCCGACGGCTGATGCCCGCGAGCCCGGAGGATCTGGCGGCCGTCTCCGCGCAACTCGGCCGTCACGCGCGGGGTGTTCACGAGGTGGCACATCGTTGCCCCTGCGGCCTTCCCGACGTCGTGTCCACCGAGCCGCGATTGCCCGACGGAACCCCATTTCCGACGGTGTACTACCTGACCTGCCCGCGTGCGACCGGTGCCATCGGCACCCTGGAAGCCACCGGGCGTATGCGCGAATTCGAGGCGCTCCTGAACGAACCGGAGATCGCGGCTGCCTATCACCGAGCCCACGAGGCCTATATCGCAGATCGTGAGGCTCTGGGCCAGGTTCCGGAGATCGCCGGTATCTCGGCGGGCGGAATGCCCAGCCGGGTGAAGTGCCTGCATGTCCTGGTGGCACACGCACTCGCCGCCGGGCCGGGTGTCAACCCCATCGGCGATCGTGCGCTCGAACTGTTGCCCGAATGGGGCGCCGCGGGATGCTGTGTGTCACTACCCGAGCCGGAAGAGGGCGCATGACGCACCGAGTGGCAGCCATCGACTGCGGCACAAACTCGATTCGACTGTTGGTGGCCGATGTCGACCCCAACGAGCGCACGTTGGTCGACCTTGACCGCCGCATGGTGATTGTGCGATTAGGACAGGACGTCGATCGCACGGGGCGGTTGGCTCCGGAAGCCTTGGAGCGCACCTTCGCCGCGTGCGACGTTTATGCGGGGGTGATTGCCGATCTGGGCGCCCAGAGCATTCGATTCGTCGCGACGTCGGCTTCTCGTGACGCGAGCAACCGCGAGGACTTCGTCGCGGGGGTACGTGAGCGACTGGGAGTTGACCCTGAAGTGATCCCCGGTGCCGAGGAAGCAGCACTGTCGTTTACTGGCGCTGTTCGAGGGTTACCGACCCTCGCAGCCCCGGTGCTGGTCGTCGACATTGGCGGCGGTTCAACAGAGTTTGTACGCGGCGGTGACTCCTTGGAGTCAGCCTGGTCAGTCAATGTGGGATGTGTTCGGATGACCGAACGTCACCTGCGCTCAGATCCGCCCACGATCGCCGAGATACAGGCGGCCACTGCCGACATTGACCGAGCGATCGATGAAGCCGCTGAGCACGTTGATCTTGACGCGATCGCTTCGCTGGTAGGGGTTGCGGGTTCGGTCACCACCGTCGCGGCGCTCCATCTGGGTTTGGCGGCCTACGACTCGAATGCCATTCACGCCAGCACCCTTCCGGCCGACGCCGTGCGCACACTCAGTGACGAGCTACTGGCCATGACACGTACGCAGCGTGCCGAACTCGCTGTGATGCATCCGGGGCGGGTTGATGTGATTGGCGCCGGTGCCCTCGTGCTGCGACGTATCGTTGATCGCACGGGTGTTTCGTCACTCACTGTGAGCGAAACTGACATCCTCGACGGAATCTGCTGGAGCATCGCCTGACACGTACCGAACCCAAACACAGGCATGCGGTTGAGATCGGCTCGGCGGGTTAGAATCTGTGTGTCATGAATTCATCCACGCCGCCGAAGAGGCACCGTGTACTGCGCTCAGTTTCGGCGGTAGCGGCTGCTGCCGTGCTTGTTGTCAGCGTGGGCGGATACGCCGCGGCGCGGCGCTACGACTCCAAGATCTCGCGCGTCTCGGTGGTGTCGTCGCTGATGGGTACTGGCGCGAATTCCGATGACTCGGGGGTCAGCCTCGAACCAATGAACGTGCTCGTGGCCGGAATCGACAGCCGAGAAGGGCTCACGCGCGAGCAAGAGGCACAGTGGCATCTCGGTCATGCCGACTATGGCAACCAGACCGACACAATCATGGTGGTGCACATTGGCCAAGATGCCAAACACGTCACTGTGGTGAGCTTGGCACGTGACTCTCTGGTCACTATCCCTGAGTTCAAGGATGCCGACGGCACCGTGCACAAAGCGCATCATGACAAGATCAACGCCGCCTACACTTTGGGTGGCGCGTCGTTGTTGGTACAAACCGTTGAGTTGGCCACCGGAATTCCGATTAACCACTTCGTAGGTGTCAGTTTCCTGGGCTTTATGGGCATGGTCGACGCGGTTGATGGCGTCGAGGTGTGCCTGGCTGAGCCGATCAAGGACAACCCCAAGTACACCGCGCTTGACCTGCCGGCCGGCCGTTCGACCATTAAGGGCGTCATGGCGCTGAGTTTCGTGCGGGCCCGACACGTCGGAACGGACTTTGGCCGCCAGAAGCGTCAGCAGCAGTTCATGGCGGGATTGCTCAAGAAGGCCACGAGTATGGGCATTATGGCTAATCCAGTGCGGCTCGACTCGTTCGTGTCCGCTGCCGCTGAGAGTCTTCAGGTTGACGATTCGCTTGGCCGCGCAGAGATTCTTGATCTGGCGGCCAAGATGGCGGGGGTCAAACTCGATCAGATTGAATTCGCGAGCCTGCCGATTGCCGACGACAACTACACCGACCCCGACACGGGCAAGGGGGGTTACGTCACCTGGAAGCCAGAAGGCTCCAAGAAGATCTTCGACGCCATGATCAAGGATGAGGGACTGGTCGTGTCGGGCAAGACGTCCACCACGAGCGCCGCTGCTCCTTCGTCGCCCAAGGGCATCGAAGTGAAGGTGCTGAACGGTTCCGGAACAAGCGGTGCGGGCAAGGAAGCTTCAGCCCAACTTCAAGCCGCAGGGTTCAAGGTCGTCGCACCGGCCGAGTCGGCAACGGGCACCGAAAAGAAGAAGACGGTCATCCACTACCCGGCAAGCCAGGTGGCCGCGTTGCCCACGATGGTCGCGACTTTCCCCGACGCTGAGTTCATCCCCACCAATGACGGCAGCAAGGTCTTCGTCATCACGATCGGCAAGTCGTTTACGTCGGTGCCCACCCCCACCGAGGTGGTGGCCGGCGGCGTTGACCCGAATGGCATTCAGGTCAAGGTGCTCAACGGTTCCGGATCGGGTGGCGTTGC
>CAIYMF010000177.1 GCA_903927265.1 uncultured bacterium
CAGTACCTCGGTGGTACCGGCGCAAACTAAGCACACATGAGTGAGGGCCCCGACCACGATGGTCGGGGCCCTCACTCAAGTTCAAACGACTAGTGACCAGCCAACTTGTCGGTGACGCCGCTCACGGCGTCTGAAGCTACTGCTGCGGCACCCTTCGCCGCATCGGCGGCAGCGTCAGCGGCCCCTGCCGCGGTTCCGGCGGCAGTACCTGCGGCAGCTACTGCACTCTCAGCGGCCGCAGCAACGCTGTCACCGACCCCACCGAGTAGGCCCGAGTACTTCTCTTTGAGTTCGTTGATCTTGCCAAGCAGTTCGTCCTTCTGCTCAGGCGAAATGCTGTCAGCCTTCTCCTTGAGCTGGTCTTGCAGGTCGGCCAACTTGGTCTGCACGTCGTCAGCGTCGACGGTGCCAAGCAATTCCTCAGCCTTGAACTTCAAGTCTTCAAACAGTCCCACGGCGGACTCCTCCCGGTTGGGGGTCACGCGATGCGACCCGCGACTTCATGGTGTCCTACCGGTCACCCTGATGTCGCGCGGAATGGGCAGCTAGTCACCAACGCGGCAGTGATTTGCCCGGATTGAGGATGCCTCGTGGGTCGAACACGTCCTTAAGTTGCGCATGGAGGCTCGCGCTGACGGGATCGAGTTCACGTCCGAGAGCCGACCCCTTCAGCAGTCCGATTCCATGCTCGCCAGTAATGGTGCCTCCGAATCTGAGAGCAACGTCAAGGATGTCGTCGAAGGCGAGTTGGGCCCGAGCCGCCGCCGCGACATCACCGCGTGGAGTGACGATGGTGGGGTGCAGATTGCCGTCGCCCGCATGCCCGAAGGTGGCGATGATGACGTCACGCTCGAGAGCGATGCGTTCGATGGCTACTACCGCCTCGGCCAGGTGCGTACGCGGCACTGCAATGTCATCGAGAAGCCAGTCCCCCATGGCTTCCAGTGCTGGAATCACCATGCGTCGCGCGCCCAGGAGCAATTCACCCTCCTCCGGGTCTTCGGCACGATGAGCAACCGTTGCACCCGCTCGCTCACATTCCTCGAGCACTCGATCGGCTTCGGCGATACCGGCCGCTCCGGGAAGATCGCTCTGAGCAACGAGCATCGCGACCGCGTCTGTTTCTAGGCCCATCGGGCGGTATGCCTCGACGGCCTCCAAAGACGTGCGGTCGACGAGTTCGAGAATGCTGGGTGACGTGACGGCCATGATGGCTTCGACAGCGCGACCAGCGGCTGCGACGTCGTCGAAGATTGCCACGGCGGTGGTGGGCGGTGGTGGAAGGGGGCGAAGCCGCAATCGCGCCATGGTGACGACACCGAGGGTGCCTTCGCTGCCGACGATAAGCCCGGTCAGGTCGTACCCGGCCACGCCCTTGACCGTCTTTCGACCGGGTCGCATGACTCGGCCGTCGGCGAGAACCACCTCCAGACCCAGCACCGCATCGCGCGTGACACCGTATTTGACGCAACACAGTCCACCGGCGTTGGTGTTGACGTTGCCGCCGATCGAGCAGAAATCCTTGCTGGCAGGGTCTGGCGCGTACCACATTCCGAAGCCGGCGACGTGGTCGCGCAGATCGGTGTTGAAAATTCCCGGCTGTGTTTCGACGTAGCCATTACCCACGTCGACAGTGAGCACATCTCGCATTCGCTCAACGCAGAGGATCACGCTGCCATCCGTTGCGTTGGAACCACCACTGAGTCCTGAACCCGCGCCTCGCGGAACGACGGGCACTCGATGCTCAGATGCGGCGGCTAACACGGCCGAAACCTGCTCGGTGGTGCGCGGAAACACGACGCCGCAGGGCTCGCCCACCGCACTTCCGGTGGATCGATCTGCGCGGTAAGACACGAGGCGGTCCGGGTCTGTCACCACGTCACCCTCAGCAAGGGCCGCGCGGGCGACAGCGAGAACCGAGTCTTCCGGAGTCATGGTGTGACGGTAGCGGAGCCGTTACTCACGCGGTACGGCAGAATGCACACATGCGGATGCGGACTGCTCAACCCAGCGAGGTATCGCGGCGTTGGGGCTACGGGCTGCTACTCGTGGCAATCTTGGTCAGTTATGTGCTGTCGCTGTTCAGTAGCAATGCACAAGTGGTGTTCTCGATCATCATTGTCGTTCAGATGACCACTGTCTGGCTGGCACTTCGAGTGTCGGATTCGCACAAGTTGGCACCGGTTGCTGGCGTGGCCTTGATTGTGCTGACCATCTGCCTAGGAATCAGCGTGATCTTCGGGGAGACGTCGGGAGCTCTTGAGAAGATCAATCAGTGGTGGTTTGTGCTCTCGACTGTGCTGTATCTCGTCGCCCCGATTGTCATCGTGCGACACATTCTTCGCCGCACCGAGGTCGACCTTGATTCACTGCTCGGTGTCATCAGCGCCTATCTCATGATCGGCATGTCCTTCGCTTTCGTCTTCAAGCTGATCGGCATTGTTCAGTCCGGTCCCTTCTTTGGTGTCAACGGAGAGGGAACGTTGGCACAGGACCTCTTCTTCAGTTTCACTTCTCTCACGACGGTGGGGTACGGCGATCTTGTGCCGGCGGGAAACCCAGGACAGACCCTGGCCGTTTCTGAAGCGATGTTGGGTCAACTGTTCCTCGTCATCGTCGTAGCGAAGGTTGTCACCAATCTCACCCGATCGTCAGGACAAACGTCAGACGACGCATCCAGCGACCAGAAGGAATCTGAGTGACCGACTCCGACAGCGAGTTCTCCGAGCCCGTCGACGATTCTCCCGACCCCGCACTCTTAGCCGGACAGTCAACTCGCACCGCTGTCGGTGCTGGCGAACTCATGCGCTTCTTGCGCCCGTACATCGCGCCGGTTCGCGGTTTGATCACTGGTTCGATCATGTTTGGGTTGGTGGCCCTACTGGCCGCCGCGGCAATTCCCCTCGTGGTCGAAGATGCACTGCAACATGGTGTTGAGGCACACGCATTGGGAATGCTGGCGCTCTTGATGCTCATCGACATTGCCATGTCATGGGCAGGCCAGCGACTGTCGTATCGAGCCGCTGCGTCGATGGCACGGCATATGACGGCAGAGATCTACGCAGCGACTCTGGAAAGTCCGATGATGCGGCAGATCGGCCTTCGTCGACCCAGCGTCATTAGCCGCCACACCTCAGACGTTGATCGCATCGAAGAGGCAGTCGATGTCACTCTTGACGAAGGACTACCCGGCGTTCTGAAGATCATTTTGAGTCTGGCACTGCTCTACTACGTCGAGCCGCGGGCAGGCGTGATCATGATGATCGGAACCCTGCTCTTCCTGATTGTGTACACCGTCATCGGACGCGGTCTGCTGACTGTTGACAAAGCACGCCTTGATGCCAGTAGCGATGTGGGGGCATTGGTGGACGAGTCCATCACTGCAGCGCGCAATGTGTCCGGGATGAACCTGCGCGAGTGGATGCGCGAGCGACTTAGTGAGCGCATCGAGCGACTACATCACGCCACGGTCGTTCAAAAACGTCAGGCCAGAAGGCTGGTCGTCGCCGCGCGCACCGTGGGGTATATCGCCCTGTTCGGTGTTGTGGTGGCTGCCCTCGTCGGTGGCGAAAGCGAGGCCGGCGCTATCGCCGCTGCGCTGTTGTACATCGATGCGGTGGTTCGTGGTCTCGAAGCACTTCCACCGTGGTTGCGTGATGGTCGACTCGCGGTCACCAGTAAGCGTCGAATCGAGCAGATCACTCGCGCGCTTCCGCGTGTTAATCGCGAGTCGCCGGATGCCGAGGCACCCGAGGTCGGTCTGGCCATGCACGACATCGCCCTTGAGCCAGACAATCCTTTGACGCTCGGAAGCTTACGACTGCCGACGTCAGGAATCGTGGCAATCGTTCCCGACGCTGGGATGGCTCCCTCGAGACTGCTCGAGGTGCTGGGCGGCGACGGTAATGCTGATGCTGGATTTGTCACCCTCGACGGCTCTGACGTACGACACCCGATGGTCAAGCGTCGCATCGTGCTGCTCACGCACGAAACCTTCTTGATGGATACGACCGTTCGAGAACACTTGAGAGCCGCCGATCCCGCAATCACGACTGACGGCGTGACACATGCTCTGGCGAAGGCTGGCTTGAGTCATCTGGCAGACCTTCCGGACGGCGGCGTCGACTCGAGGCTCGGCACGCATGCAGAGGCGCTCAGCGTGCATGAGCGCCAACGATTGCTCCTTGCGATGGCGATGACCAGCGACGCGGACATCGTGATGATTGAGACGCTGGCACTTCTTGCCGACGTTGATGTCGCGCTGCCTCTGTTGGCGGCGATAGGAGGGGAAGAACAACGACTGGTGATTATCGCCACCCGCAGTCCCGACATCGCGAGCAGAGCCGGGCACGTCATCGCTTTGTTCTCCGACCAAATCCTGTGCGACACACATAGCGAACTCATGGCAAATCCGAAGTACTCAGGAATCTGGGATCGGCAATCGGCAATGTCGGCTGACACGCGCATTCTTGAGTCGATACCAGAAGCGCAACGCAACTCAATGCGTTCGAGAATCGCTACGGAGCAGTTCCCTGCGGGAGAGACCCTCTTCCGCAGTGGTTCGCCGGCCGATCAGATCATGTTCATCATTACTGGCCGGGTGGCGGTCTTGGCGGCCGACCCAGACGGGATCGAACGCCGCGTGGCGGAAATTGGTCCGGGCAACTTCTGCGGTGATATCGATCGGCCTGGCACTAGCCACAGCACTACCGTCAGGGCAGTGCACGACACCCTCGTACGTACGCTGAGTGTTGAAGCGTGGTCGGCGGGTGTGATGGGACTGCTGGATGCTGACCCGGTCGAACGTAGGGTCGTCACCGCAGTGTTGAGGTCTCCGCATGCCACCGAAGAGGCAATCACGGCGATGTTGCCTGACGTTGAGCCTGCTTCGGTGACCGGTGCCATCGAGTCGCTGCTATCGCAGTCCGCGCTGCGACGCAGTCCTGACGGGGTGCTGTCGATCAGCGCCAGGAGACGCTCGCTGGCGGGCTCGGCGGCGTTACTTGATCGCCTTGTCGACTAGGCCGACCAGCAGGTCAGTTCCGAATGCGCTCGACGATCTTGCGAATCTCGGCCGACCACGGGTGATCGGGGTCTGAGAGCGAGAACAGGTCGCCTGACGCGTTCTGAACCACTTGCTCAGACAGGGGCAGCATCGCGGCCGTCTCTGCCCCATAGGCGGCATCCATCTGCGAGCGGAGGTCGTCAAGGTCAACGCCGGAAGGCACCTTGTTAAGGACCAACAGCAGATTGGGAACATCGAGGCGACGGGCGACATCAACGGTGACCGCGGTGCCCTGGAAGTCCTGCTTATCGGGGCGCAGAATCAGCAAGAGGATGTCACTGATGGTGATGGACAGCAGGGTTTCTTCGTTCAAACCCGGGTGGGTATCAATCAGCAGGTAATCAAGCGAGAGGTCCTTGGCGAGATCGCGGAATCCGTCGTTGAGCGTGCCAACGTCGTAGCCTTCTCGCAGCACGCGCGCGATATCGCTGGCCTTGATACTTGAAGGCACCAAGAACAACTGTCCGCCCTCGGCGACGGTCGTGAGGCGGGCGACACGGTCGGTGACATCGTGACCGGCTGACGCGATGGAGGTCTTGCCCCAAAGGTAATCGTTGAGTGTGGGATCGAGTGCGTCCTCGAACCCGAACAACACGTGCACACCCGGGCTCTGGATGTCGGTGTCGACAATGGCCACTCGGGCTCCGCCAGCGGCAAGTTGGGCACCAACGTTGGCGGTGGTGTTGCTCTTACCTGTTCCGCCGCGGAAAGAATGGACAGAGATCACGGTCGTCATGGAAGGTCCTTTACTCAGCGACGGAACTTGGCAATGAACTTCTGGAAGCCTGACGGTTCAGCGTAGTGGCTGTCGAGCGTACCTTGTCCGAGGCCCTCAAATGCGACCTGAACGTCGAGGCTATCGGCCCCGAGCGCTTCGCGGAATCGGGGACTGGCACTGGCAACGATGCGATGGCGAGTAAGGAGCATCAACAGGGCTTGGGCTCGGAGGTGCGTGTTTTCCGGAACAAGTGGACCCCACACCGGCGCCGTGCGTTCGAGTACTTTGCCGTTGACCTCATCGGTAGGTCTACGCGACAGACCGTAGGAGCCAATGTCATGGAGGGCATCGCCGGTGGGGGTCGGCAGATCAAGAGCCGTGCTGTCGAGCAAGGAGGAGAGATCGACGGGTACGTCACCTGGAAGTGCGGTGAGCACAGTGGCATCACGCACGTCGCGGGTGCGTGCTGCCTCTTGTTCGATCAGAAACACCAGCGCTTGCGCGCGCCGTGGAGACGAGCCTGGCGTCGGCATTTCAAATGACACCTGTCTACCTCCACTAGCGGTCCGGGTGCCTCACTCTAGGGCATGGGCAAGGAAGGACTCGGCATGCCGTACCGACATCTCACAGGTCGGTCAGAAGGTCAGACGGACGGCGGCCAGTACGAGCGTTCTTCGGCGCCACACGCATACGCCAACGAGTGTTTCCGCCGAGGCCGGCGACTCCGCCCGCAAGTTCCTCCACGTACCCGCGGTCGGCGAGCCATTCGAGTCTGCGAAGGGCCTCCTCGGGGCTGATCGTCAGCGCACCGGCGACCTCCTGTGCAGTGCGTGGCCCGCGTCGCAGAAGCACCCGTTGCACCACGCGCAGCGACTGGGGAGTTTCGAGTAGGTCGACCATGCCTCGGTCAGGTAACGCCACGATGATCTCGTGGGAGACGCCGACGGAGACCACGGCGTCGGTGACGTGGAGTTCGTAGTTGTGACCTCCGGTGCTCTGGTCACCCGATAGACCATGCAGGTGAAGTCCAGGAATGATGTCTCCACCGGAGATATCTGGGAATCGAAACCCGATAAAGACGCCATCAAACGGCGCAAGTTCCCAGCGCACCTCATCGGTCAGCACCACTTCGGAGTACGGGCGGTACGGAGGCTCCTGAGGGCGGACACTGCGCAGCAACACGCGTTGGAAGGTTCCTTCCACACGCACGGCAACGACTGCGCCGGCATCATCGACAAGTTCCTCAATAGCCGACGACAACTGATCGAGGCTGCAGTCACGCATCCTGCGAGAGGTGGGCCTGTCCAGGGTGCTGACGATGACGAACGGCGTGGGCGCCTCGGGTGCAACGATGGTCGCCACTCCTCGGAAGTCGATCTGCCAGGGAACCCCGTCAACGATGACGAGTTCGCCATCCAGTCGATCGAGGGTTCCGAGACCGTGATCGCCCCCCTCGAGGGCTTCACCGATGGTGGCCACACCGTCGTAGCCACCATCGAGCAGCACGTGAGCAAGTTGTAGCTGGTAGGTGGCGTCGTCGATCACTGAATCGAGATCGGCAAGCGCTTCGCGACGCAAGGTGGCGGCGGCCACCAGGGGCGCATCAAGTGACATGTCGGAAGAATAGTCCTGACGGACGTGGCGTTGTCGTTCGCCCGTGTGAGCGCTGATTAGGCGCAGGTGCCACGGACAGCCGTCCAGTGTGCCGAGTGCGAGGCACACGACCGAAGGCGGTGCCCCGAACTGCCCACCGGGGAACGGATAGCACTGAGAAGATCGCGAATCGCGCGCTCCACGAGCGCGGGCCGATAGTGCTGCACCTCGTGGGCAGAGCCTGGTGCGACGAGGTGCACGGAATTGGAACTGAGGTGTGACATCGAAATTTGATGGCTCATCCAGCTCGCAGTGTTGTCAATTCCAGCAGTGATAACGATGAGAGGGCGACCATTGAGGTGGGGGCGTCCGCCGAGTAACTCACTGGTGCGCTGCATATCGATGATGGCCCGGTTGGCACCCTTGTCTGGCTCGGGCCAACGATAGCCGTCGGACTCACCTTGTCCCGCCCATGCAGAATCGACCAAGAGCACGCCGGCTGTGCGCGCCAGATAGCGCAGGGCGAAGGCGCGCGCGACCAACCCTCCGTACGAGTGCCCGACGAGCAGGTACGGTCCGGTTTCGCCAGCCGCGCGTAAGAGGGCATCAAGTTCGTGTGCGTGCTGGAGTGGGGTGAGAGTGACAGTTGATCCGCGACGCGGGCTACGACCCAGGCCCGGCCGGTCGTAGCGGCATATCCGCGTGGCACCGGCGATGCGCGGTGTGACATCGAGCCACCCGGATTTCGGGTTGGAACTGCTGGAGTCAAGGCCCGCGATGAAAACGACGGTTGCGCCCGACTTCGACCCCCGACACTGCAGGTATTGCTGAACCCCAGCGGCCCAGATGACCCGACTGACTGAAGCCGACGTGGGCTGTGCGGCTTCCGGACGCAATGGCGCTGCCGTCGCGGGTGCCAATGCCACCACGCCGAGCGTGGCAGCGATCGCCAGGCCCATCAAGCGTCTGCGCATGACCCCATTATCCGTGACCGTGTCGCCGTGGCGAACATCTGGCACCCGCGGGTTACGCTGGAACCAGACATTTCACCCTTGAGGATGGAGATAGTGATGGCGACCGACACCGAGCCGGGGTCTCCCGTGCCCGAGGGCCTGCCTGATCCGTCCGGTCCCCCACTACCCACGCCAGCGGTGAAGCGTCAGCGGTTCTGGTTGCGACGCGTAGTCGTGAGCGTGCTGGCACTGGCCGTGTTGGCTGCCGCGTTCTTCATCATCACCTTCATTCCGTACGTCCGTGACGCGCAGGGCGAGCCCAAAGAGGTCATCTTGGCGACGTGGGGACGTGATCACGGGCTTGGCCCCGCGGTGGCAGCAGCTGAGGATTTCTACTACGCGCACCTCAATGTCACGCCTGAGGGCGGCGCTCCGACCGAATCTACCGATTTTGCCGCAGGTGATCCGTCGCCGGGGCCGAGTGCCTCCGGATCATCACCCTCTCCCTCCGCCAATGCCACCACGGTGGCTCGCGAGCACCTCACCCCCCCGGCCACCCTCACGAGCGCCGCTGACGGGCCCGCTCTCAAGAACGAAGGCGTCTGGCAGCCGGTGTCGTGGAAGGTAGATGGGATCGCTCCTGTCTATGCCACGCGGGTGCGCCCCGACGCCACGCACACCAGCGTTCTGGCTTCCCTGATGTGGATTGACACGAAACTTGCCTCGACGCTCTACGTTCCCGGATATCAAGAACCGGGAACGGTGAACCCCTTTGATGGAGCCCTGCCGAAGAAGTACTGGGAATCAGTGCTGGCGAACATCAACGGTGCCTTCCGACTCAAGGATTCGCAGGGTGGTTTTGTCTACAAGGGCCAGACCATCGAACCTCTTGTCGACGGACAAGCGACCTTCGCTATCGGCAAGGACGGCGCCATCAGCATTGGTAAGTGGGGCCGTGATGTGAAGCCGAGCAGCGACTACCAGGTCGTACGGCAGAATCTCGCGCTCATCATCGATGGAGGCAAGTCGAAGGTGAAATCTGGTGACGGATTCGCCTGGGGTGCTACCACGCACGGTGAGAATCTGGCGTGGCGATCGGCGATTGGCCAGCGCAAAGACGGCAGCATTGTCTACATCGGTTCCCCCGGCCTTTCGGCCGAAGCCATGGCCGACACCCTCGTGGCGGCTGGTGTCCAACGGGCGATGGTGCTCGACATGAATAACTGGTGGGTTGCTGGCTTCTACTTCACCCACGACGCCGACGGCGCTCCGGTGTGTCACAAAGTTGATTCGAATATTCAAGAAGGCTGCGACCGATTCCTCAATCGCTACAAGCGCGACAGTTTGCAGTTCCTCGCCAAGAAGGGCTGAGTACTAGGGCAGTCGTCCCGAGGCGGCGAGAGCGAGGCGCACGAGACGGTCTTGCCCGCCCGTCATCTCGAACACGACATCGGGTCCGGTGGCTTCCTCGGGAGTCACCCAGGCAAGATCGAGAGCGCTGCCACTGACATTGGCTTCCCCATCGATCGGCACGACATACGCCAAGCTGACGGCGTGCTGTCGTGGGTCATGGAAGCCGGTGACCGACGGGTCGGGAAAGTATTCGGCCACGGTGAAGGGCACGGGCGACGTCGGTAGCCGCGGAATCGCCATCGGTCCGAGATCTTTTTCAATGTGACGCAACAGTGCATCGCGCAGTCTCTCGCGGTAGAGAACCCGTCCGCTCACCACTGCGCGACTGATCGAGCCGTCGGGCCGTGCCCGCAGCAGGAGGCCGACGTGGGTGATGGTGCCCGTGTGATCGACCCGCACTGGAACGACGTCGACGTACACGATGGGAAGCGCCTCGCGCGCACCTTCCAATTGGTCGGACGAGAGCCAGCCGCTGCCTCGTACTTCAGTGTCCTCGGTCATACCGTCTCCCGACCGTCGAGTCCTGCATGGCCATGTCCCTTCTCCCACTCATCATCCTCTTCGCGCGAGCGCCCGGGGGGCAGCCGCAGGGTGGCGAGCAAACCGATCAAGATGAATCCGGCGGCCGTAAACGCCGTGTAGCGCACGGATACGGCGAAGGCGTCACTTGCCGCAGCAGCGACAGCCTCTCCCCCTGGTTTGGCAGCAATTGCGGGTATGGCCGTGCCGGCGCTGCTCTCGACGATGATGGAAATCTGTGCTGCCTGCTCCGCTGACACTCCCTCGATCTGGGCAACGCGGGTCTGGGTGCCGTTGCCGAGGCTGACGAACAGCACGGTCGCCAGGATGGCCGTTCCGAGAGCGGCACCAATCTGTCGCGCGGTGCTTTGCGTACCACTGGCGATACCGCTTTTAGCGATGGGAACGTCGGCCAAAATCAAGCCTGTGAGCTGAGCGGCGGCGTAACCAACTCCGACGCCGTAGACCACCAAGCACAAACACACCCACCAGCCACTGACCGTGGGACTGATCAACACTCCCAGTGCGATGATTCCGATGATCTCAAGTACGAGGCCCAGTTGAGCAACGAATCGCGGGTGACGTGCCTCGGCCAACTTGGCGGCAGTCGGTCCCGCCACGAAGGCGCCGAGTGCCAACGAGGCCAGCACCGCTCCGGCACCGAGTGCCGAGAAGCCCTGTACCGACTGCAGGAACAGTGGCACGCAGAACAGGATGCCGAACTCCCCCAGACTCACGATCATGGCGGCCAGCGAGCCGTACCCGAAGGTGGGAATGGCGAAAAGACGGAAGTCAAGCAACACCGTCTTGCCCGCCTTCACCCGGCGGGTTTCGACGAAGAACAGCAGGGTCAGCAGGATGGCCGAGGAGATGAGGGCGATCGGTACGGGAGAGAGCGACCCCTCGGGGAACTCGTGGCCGAGCAGATAGCGGTCGCCAGTTGAGGTCCACCAGCCGTAGTTGCGTCCTTCGATCAGGCCGAAGACCAGCAGCGCGATACCGAACGCCGACAGGATCGAGCCCAGAATGTCGCGCTGTTTGCCCATGTGCTCGTCGCGACTATCGGTCACATAGAGCAGCGACAGCACCACGATGGCGATGCAGATGGGCACGTTGATGTAGAACGCCCAACGCCAGCTGTACTGCTCGGTGAGCCAGCCTCCCAGTAGCGGCCCGATGGCCGCCATACCGCCGATGATCGATCCATAAATGGCGAAGGCGATGGTGCGTGACTTGCCCTGGTAGGTGGCGTTGAGCAGCGATAGAGAAGTGGGCGACATCATCGCGCCGCCGACCCCCTGCAGGGCACGCGCCGCGATCAGGGCCTGGCCCGAGTCGGTTCGGGCCGCGAAAATACTCGCGATTGCGAACACCACCGCACCGCCCATGAAGACTTTGCGTCGGCCGATGCGGTCGCCCCAGCGCCCGAAAATGATCAGCAGGGCCGCAAAGACCAGCGAGTAGACGGCGTTGACCCACTCAGCGTCAATGGACGTGATGTTGAGGTCGTCAATGATCGATGGAAGCGAAACGTTGACGATCGTCACGTCCATGATGAACACAGCAACCCCGAGGCCGATGGCGGCCATCGGCGCCCAACTGGTGCGCGGAGACTGTGTCTGAGGAGCAGACTGAAGGCTGGTCACCCCCGTAAGGTATCGCTTGAGGCGCGGCCGAAGGCGGCAGGCGGGTACGCAGTGAGGGGAGGTCTGATGAATCAGACGCGATTGGCTGCTTTTGATGCGGTCATGTACGGGGTTGAGCAGGATCCGGTTCTACGGTCAACCATCGTGGTCATGCTTGTGCTCGATGGTGAACCCGACCTTGAAGTAGGAGTTGCTCGAGTCGAGCGGATGACCCGACTCGTGCCGAAACTGCGTCAGGTGGTCTCCGGTACCTCCACTAGCCTTCTGCCACCTCGCTGGGAAACTGACCCCAATTTTGATCTGAATTACCACCTGCGTCGCTACGTCGTACCGGTCGAAGACGGCACCCTGCGACCGGTACTGCGCATCGCTGAGCAGATGGCCGAACAAGATTTCGACCGCAGCCGTCCACTGTGGGAGATGGCTCTCATTACAGGCCTCGCCGATGGCCGAGCTGCAGTGGTGTTTAAGATTCACCACTCCATCACCGACGGGGTCGGCGGTATGGCGATGGCAGCCTCACTGTTCGACCTCACTCGTGAAGCGAAACTCCCCGAGGGTCCCGACCCCGACGTGCCCGACCCCGAGTCGCGCGGAACCGCCGGCCGACTGGCCGACGGGTTTCAGTACTCAGCGGTGCATCAGGTCAACAGCCTTCGCCACTACTCCGAAGGCGCACTTGATCTGCTGACCCGGGTGGTCCGTGATCCCTCCGGATCGTTGGCCGAAGGAGCGATGTTCGCATCGTCGGCGGCGCGCGTGCTGGCACCAGCGAACGAACCCATGAGTCCGGTGATGAAGGGGCGCACCCTCTCACTCGAACTCGACGTGCTGTCCGTTCCGTTGGCCGATCTCAAGGCGGCCGGAAAGACCGTCGGCGGAACACTCAACGATGCATTCCTGGCCGTTGTCAGTGGCGGACTTCAGCGCTACCACGCGCTGCACAATGCGCCGGTGCCCGACATTCGGGTGAACATGCCTGTGAATATGCGCACCGATGGTAATTCCGAGGGAAACAGCTGGGTGCCGGCCCGCTTCCTGATTCCGATCGACATTGACGACCCCCGTGAGCGCATGAAGGTGTTGTCACCGCTGCTGCGGCACGCGCGCAGCGAACCTGCGCTGCCCATCAGCGACTTCGTGACGCGTCGGCTGATTCAGCTGCCCCGCGGGCTCATGACCAAAGTTGCAGGTGGCCTGATGAAGGGCACCGACGTCGCAGCGACCAACGTGCCCGGCCCGCCGATTCCGGTGTACATGGCAGGTACCGAGGTGCTCGCCTTCGTGCCGTTCGCCCCTAAGGGAGGTGCCGCGCTCAATGTGGCATTGATGTCGTACAACGGCATGGTGTATCTGGGCGTCAACATCGATACCGGCGCCGTTCGCGACCCTGACGTGTTGATGGTGTGCCTGCAGGAAGCCCTCGATGAGGTTGTCGCGGTCGGTGCACCCGTTGTTGACAAGGCCGAGGCCAAGGCCTCGAAACCTGTCAAGAAGGCAGCGAACAAGGCCGGTAAGAAGGCGAAAGCGAAGCCGAAGAAGGCGAAATCTTCCTAGGACTGCTGTCCCATCGACCACATCGCCCACAGGGTGGTGCGTACTCGTCGCGGCTGCTGCAGCACTGTGACAACGGCGTGAGCCACGTCTTCTGGACGCAGGAACGCGGCCAGTGAGGGGTCGCCGGAAGTTCGGCCGGTGCCGATCGCGAATTCGGTCTCGACCCCGGCTGGGCAGATCGCCGTCACTCGGATGCCTTTCTCCCGCAGCTCACGATCAAGAGCACCAGCAAGCCCGACCTGCGCAAACTTGGTGCCCGCGTACACGGACTCGTCTCCGCCACCACGCAGGCCAGCAACGCTCGAGACGATGACGATGTCGCCACCACCCGTCGTTCGCAGCATTTCGGGGACGGCCGCGCGCACGGACCACACAGTGCCGGCGAAGTTGGTGTCCATCATTTCGGCAACCTCGACGTCGCTCCAGTCAAGGATCGAGCCATAGAGGCCGATGCCCGCATTGGGTACGACTGAATCGATGCGACCCCACGTATCGACAGCGGCTGCCACCAGTGCCGCGTTGGCCTCGGGTGAGCGCACGTCCATGGGCACGGCCACCACGTTCTCGGCCCCCAGTTCGGCGACGAGCCCCTCAAGCCGCTCAGAACGCCGGCCACCGATGGCAACCCGGGCGCCGGCTTCGACGAGGAGGCGGGTGGCGGCCGCTCCAATACCAGCAGAGGCGCCGGTGATGGCAACGACAGTTTCGGTCAGTGAGCGGATTTCAGCGGGCATGGTCGTCTCCCAGTAGGTCTCGGTGTGAGGCACTGAGCCTAGTCGGCGTCTGCTCGACCGAACTTCATCCGGCGTTGGAACTCCCGAAGGAAGAGTTCTTTGAGATTCGCCTCATCAAAGGATCCCTCGGTCAGAATGCGCTCGCACACGGTCATCCACGCGTAGCCCATGGCTGTCGTCAGCGTCGCTGCGACAGTTCCGGAGATCGCCATGGCAGGAATCTGTCCTCCGGGCACAAATCGCAGCAGGCTCGACACGATCCACCTACCTGCCGTCGTGGCACCTGAGGCGAGCATGAGGGAGCCAACCAAACTGGCCGTCTGGCTGGCAGGAGTCGCGATTCCGTAGAGCGAGGAGATGCGCGCGATCATTCCGATTTGGAGGGGAACCAGGATGGCCGCGTCAGAGAAGGGGATCGGAGTTGCGCCGGTAGCCAACGCGGTGCCCGCGGCGGCTTTGACGACTGCGGCTGCCCGGCGTTTTTTACGCTCCAAGTCTATGTACTGCGCGGCAGTCAGTGCGTTCTGCACGGCAGCAGGAGCGGTCTCAAACGTGGCGTCGAGCAACTGCTCAAGCCCGTGCACGGGGGTTCCATGGAAGTCATCGATGAGAGCGTTGGTGAGGTAGACGTGATTGGCCGGAGACAGCGGGAGGTTCTGTGCCTCGATGTAGCGAGCCAATTCAAGAGCATCAGCGTGGTACTCGCCCTTGGCATTCATCGGCACCTGGGTGAGCACGAAGATCACCGGAATGCCTAGTTCGGCCAAACGACGGACGAACTGGTCCTGCGCCGACTCGAAACGGCGGTCACTCCAGCGCAGGGTGTACCACGCGGCGTGAATCTGCTCATTGATCGGCTTCGACCGACTCTCGGTGACAATCTGCTCGAGCCGTTCGAGAACAACGTCTCCGGCCTCGCCGGTTTCAAATCCCTGTGAGTCGTAGATGCCGAGAATGCCGTCGGGGTGTTCGTAATACACAAGCCCGGTGGTGACCGGTTTGCCATTACCCGTTGCCGCGATGCGCATGCCAAAGATCGCGTTGATGAGCGTGCTCTTGCCAGTGCCTGTCTTGCCGAACACGGCGAGGTTGTAACGCCCGAGCTCGGCAATCGCCGCAGCGCGCTGCTCGGTGTACATGCGAGCGATGTCTTTGGAACCGAAGTCGGCCATGGCCCCACGGTAGTCGTCCGGCTTGGGGATAGGGCATTCTGCGGGGGTGTCCGTTGTCGCGCAGATTCAACGCAGTGCGGCTCTGCTCTCGATTCCGATAGGTGCGCTTGGCCGAAGCATGTGGGCAGGCGGTCGGCAGTTGCTCGGTGCTGACCGAGAACTGGTCCGAGCCCAATTGCGAACGGCCAATGCGCATGCGTTGCGTGAACAACTCGGCTCACTCAAGGGAGGGGCGCTCAAAGCGGGCCAACTGCTCTCGACCGTTGACAGCCTCTTCCCGGAAGATCCCGATCGGACGTGGACCGAGGCACTGACCAGTCTCCAAGAGAGCAATCCCCCGCTACCGTTCGCCGAAGTCGCATCGGTGCTGCACGACGAGCTAGGAAGCGACTGGCGACGCCGGCTCACCGATTTCGACCCCATGGCCGTCGCGGCCGCCTCGCTTGGCCAAGTGCATCGTGCGACCTGCGACGGACAGGCCGTGGCGGTGAAGATTCAGTACCCCGGCGTACGTGATGCCATCGCAACCGACATGCGGTGGCTGGAGTGGGCACTGCGGGCAGGCAGTGTCGTCGCACGTGGCCTCACGGTGCCGCCGGTGGTGGCCGAACTGCGAACTCGCTTAGCCGATGAGCTCGACTACGAGCGAGAGGGGCGGCATCAGGCACAAGCGGCGAAAGCCTTCGCGAATGACAGGGGTATCGAGATTCCGTCGGTGGTGTTGGCCACCCCCCGAGTGCTGGTCACCACTTGGTGTGAAGGCCGCCCCCTCGTTCAGGTTGCCGATGGTGACGCCGAACTACGTGATGCGATCGGATTGCAGTACCAGCGATTCCTGTTGAGTGCACCTGAACGATCGGGACTGCTGCACGCCGATCCGCACCCAGGCAACTTTCGAGTGCTCGATGATGGTCGGCTCGGGGTACTCGACTTCGGAGCCGTGCTGCCCATGCCTGACGGGATGCCCGAATCATTTGGCCGACTGATTCGCGTGATGCTGGCGACCGATCCCAACGAGGTGGCGGCGGGGTTACGTCTCGAGGGATTCGTTCGGCCCGGTGTCGATCTTGACGCTGCTCGGCTGGCCGCATTTCTGTCGCCCTTCAGCGATCCTGCGCGGAGTGAGACATTCTCCTACTCACCCCAGTGGTTGCGGGCGAAGTTCACGGGCGGACCTGATGATCCGCGCAATCCGGACTACGCGGTGGCGATGAAGCTGACGATTCCGGCCGAGCAGTTACTGACCCATCGGGTGTGGCTCGGGTGCGTCGGTGTTCTGTGCCGGCTCAACGCCACCGTGCCGGTTGCTTCCGAACTACGTCGCTGGTTGCCGGGGTTTGCGGGCTAAGTAGTCGCAGACCCCACGGTGGTGACGATGCCTAGGCACATTTCATCACTGGTGCCCTCACCCCACACAACGTAGCGATCGGGCAGGTCTTTGAGGGCAGGGAGTTTGTCGCGCAGCGTGGCATCGTGCGTGCACGTAACCCTCAGGCGCTCACCGCGGGCGAATGTGACGGGCGCGGGAAGAACGGTCGCGCCTTGGTCGTCAAAGTTCCACACTGGCTTATTGATGAGCGTGGTCACCGTTCCGTCATTGGCAACCTTCTCGATCCGGATGGACTTGCCGAGCAGGTGCATGTGTCCAGCCGCAGCAACGACAGTGATGGGCTCTTGAATGATTCGATCGCAGGTCTGAGTTGGTCCACTCTTGGGGTGAAGCGGGTCTCCGTTGCAGAGCATCTGTAGCCCGCCGACTGTGCCGAAGGCGCCCTTGCCGAAGCGTGAGGCAACATCAAGAATCGCGTTGTCTCGATCGCACAAGCTTCCGCTTTGGCCGCTGGCACAGGGAAGCTCGACTGGCCCAGGCAAGAGCATGGTCTCGAGAGGCTTGAGGGCACTACCTGGCTTGGCCAGACGCAAGCGAGCGCCACTGCTATCAGCACCGCTGCCACCGAGCAGGTTGTAGTGCATCTGCATGACGATCTGCGTGCCGGCGGGCATGACGACGCCCGTCCCACCGGCGAACTTCGACTCTTTTCCGCCCGGCGCCCACGCCGACAGCCACGGGGCATTATTCAACGAAGCGAGCGGATCACCCGAGGTCTTCGGAATGCCCGTGTCGCCGAAGCACGTCCAGCCATCCTCAGGAGTCTCGGCGTCCTTAGCCTTTGCCGCCGGCACACTCTCGGCTGGTACTCGGAACAAGATCGCATGATGAACAACCTTGGCGTTGCCAGGCATGAAGGTGACACCCGTGAGGTAGGTATCGGCGCTAATCGCTGGATCGACGAGGAAACAGTGGTAGTCATCCGTACCGCCAGTGGGGGCAGACGGGGTGTAACTTCCCCCCGGAATACCGAGAGTCACGATGCGACCGCCGTCGGACTGGGGCTCATCGGTACTCGTGACGACCTTGACCGATCCGCCCGCGGCACTTGCGGAAGCTGAGTGCGAGGCACTATGCGAGGCGGTCGTCGAACTGCCGGATGAAAACTGTCCGCCAACCACGGCCGACCCGCAGGCAGCCACGACCAGCACGGGAACAGCGATCCATGCGATGCGCTGAGGAATGTTCCGTCGGGTCGACACCTCTCTACGGTGCGGCACGATCAAGGGAAATGCAAGTTCATCCGCCCCCCTAGCAGCGTTCAGTGGTTGGATATCGCCATGGCCGATGACGATTACGACGCGTTGCTTCGACAGGTAGAAGCGAGCATGGGAACGCCGGGATCTCCCCAACCGTCCGCACCCGTTCCTACGAAGAGCGCCCCACCGGCGCCCAACGCCGGTGACGGGGTGCCTGTGAGCCGGGTCGTTGGTGCTCTCGTAGCGGGCGGTGTGGCAGGTGCGGCCGTGTGGCTGGTTCTCTCGCTCGCGTCGGGATTGATTATCCCCGCGGTCTTGGTCACGTTCGTGGCCGTTGCGATCGCATGGCTCGTTCGCGGATGAGCACCCTGACGCCACCCGCTCCCGAACGGGAGTTCTTCGGTCAACCACGGGGCCTGTCGACCCTGTTCATGACCGAGATGTGGGAACGCTTCTCGTTCTACGGTATGCGGGCTCTGCTGGTGCTGTACCTGACCACCCCGGTGACCGAAGGTACGCCGCCCGGCCCGGGCTTGGGTTACTCCACTGGTGATGCGGCTGCTATCTACGGCACCTACAACTCGCTGGTGTACGTGCTGCCGTTGGCCGGTGGTTGGATCGCAGACAAACTCTGGGGTGCACGTCGTTCAGTGCTCGTCGGCGGCATCATCATTGCGTGCGGCCACTTCTCGATGGCGCTGAGCATGGAGGCCACCTTTTGGCTTGGACTGCTGCTCATCGCGGCCGGTACAGGACTACTCAAGCCCAATATCTCCGCCATCGTTGGCGGCCTGTATCGCGAGAACGACGAACGACGCGACGCTGGCTTCTCTCTGTTCTACATGGGCATCAACATCGGTGCTTTCCTTGCGCCGATCATTTGCGGCGCGCTCGAGATCAATTTCGGTTGGCACATCGCATTTGCCTGCGCCGGCTTCGGCATGGTGATCGGACTCATCCAATACCTGATCGGACAGAAGAATCTGGGTTCCTCGGGGTTGCACCCTAGCTCGCCAGCTTCGTCACACGAGAAGACTCGTGCTCTGTTCACCGTGGTCGGCGTCATCGCGATCATTGTCGCCGCGGTGGCCATCGACGTGGCCTTCCTCGGCTTCACCCCGGGCCACATCACCACCATCATCACGGTGCTGATTCTTGTGTTGCCAGTGCTGTACTTCACCCGACTGTTGCGCGCCCCAATCACCGCCAAGGAACGCTCGAACGTCAAGGTCTTCATCCTGCTGTTCATCGCGGCCGCGATTTTCTGGGGAATTTACGATCAGGCGGGAAGCACGCTCAGCGTGTTCGCTCAACAAGATGTCGACCGCACCATCGGCGACTTCACAGTGCCGACCGCGTGGTTCCAGTCGATCAATCCCATCTTCATCATCATGTTCGCGCCGATCTTCGCGTGGATGTGGGTCAAACTCGCTGATCGTGCGCCGTCGCTTCCGATGAAGTTCACGATCGCCCTCTTCGGAATCGCGCTGTCGTTCCTGATCATGATTCCGCCGGCGATTAACGCCGACAACGGCCAGCTTTCGTCGATGTGGTGGCTGGTCGCGGTATACCTCGTGCAGACCTGGGCAGAACTGCTGCTTTCTCCCACCGGCTTGTCAGCGACGACGGTACTGGCTCCCAAGGGGTATCTGGGGCAGATGCTCGCGTTGTGGTTCTTGGCAACGGCCGTCGGCGATTCGGTTGCCGGGCAAATTCTCAAGTTCCTGCAGGGCGCTCCACTCACCACTCAGTTCGCGATGTTTGCGGGTCTAGCCATCGTGATGGGCTTTGTGCTGCTGGCATTGGTCAAGCCGATGAAACGTCTGATCGGCGACACCGTTACCTAGCGACCGGTCTCCGCAGGTGCCACATTCCAGCGATCAATAACGTGCTGATCGCGTTCGAAGCCAAGTGCGCTGATGAAACCCGCTTCCAGCGCCCACAGCCGGCCATCGATAGCCGGCAGGCCGAGCCATGTCGCAGTGAGGATACGCAGCACGTGTCCGTGGGCCACAAGCGCGCAATCCTGCCCAGCGTCAAGCACCGATTGGCATCGATCAAGCACGCGGCGCACTCGCACTGCGACATCCTCGGGTTGCTCGCCCGGCGTCTCGCCCGGCGGAACAGGGTGATTCCAGATGACCCAATTGGGATCGCCAAGATCGGCGCGAATCGAGGTGGTGGTGCGTCCCTCCCAGGCGCCGTAATCCCATTCCAGCAGGTCAGGATCGATCTCGGGATCGAGGCCGGCGCGCTCGGCCGTGTCACGGGCCCGCAGAAGTGGGCTGCACAGTTCGAGGCCGAAGTCATGCGCAGCCAACGCCGGGCGCAGACGGTCAGCGCGTTCCTCACCCGCAGCCGTTAGCGGAATATCGGTACGGCCGGTGTGCTGGCCTGACAGGCTCCACTGCGTCTCACCGTGACGAATCAGCACGATCTGTGCCATGACACCTCCCTCGACGTTCGCTCAGTTCGACCCCCACCCTGTCAGCAACCCTCTCCGCGAGTCCATCACCTACGCGGCTAATTCGACCCCCATTTGCCGCACACCCGATGGACTCGCCGGAAGGGGTGTGGTGGCGCAGGAGTCGGAATGGGAGTCGGAATGGGCAGTCGGAATGGGCAGGTGGGAGTACTACTGCTGGAGGGCGTAGCAGGCGACGGCGGCTGCGGCGGCGACGTTGAGTGAATCGACTCCACCAGCCATCGGAATGCGCACGCGGAGGTCACAGGCGTCGAGGGCTGCGTCGGTCAGCCCGGTGCCTTCGGTTCCGAGAAGTAACGCCCACTTCGACGGCACGGGATCAAGGTCGCGGATGTTCATAGCACCAGAAGGAGTGAGCGCCATGGTGGTGTGGCCTAGTGATCGAATCTCATCGAGGGCTCGCGGCCACTCGACTGCGCGCGTCCATGGAACCGCGAACACCGTGCCCATCGACACTTTGACGCTGCGACGATAGAGCGGATCGGCGCAGCGAGGGCTTATGACAATGGCATCAACGCTGAGCGCGGCCGCACTTCGGAACACGGCGCCGACGTTGGTGTGGTCGACGATGTCCTCGAGTACCACCACGGTTCTGGCCGTCGAAAGCAGGTCGCGCAGACTCGGAAGTGTCGGTCGGTGCATCGATGCGAGGGCGCCACGGTGCACGTTGAACCCGGTGATCTCTTCAAGCACATCGGGCGCTGCCACCACCACGTCCATTTCGGGAAAATCGGCGATAACGTCGCCGAGTGACTCGAGCCAGCGCTCTGACATCAGCAATGACCGCGGTTGGTACCCCGCGGCCAGCGCGCGACGGATGACCGTGTCACCTTCGGCGACGAAAAGACCGCTCTTTGGCTCCGAGACCCGACGAAGTGCGACGTCAGTGAGATTGACGTAGTCGTTCACCAGCGGGTCGGTGGCGCTCGTGATGCGAACGATCACCGCTTCACCAGCAGTACGACCGCCGACACGACCGCGATAGTGACCAGCGCCGTACGCATTGCCTTGTCAGGCAATCTGCGCCCGATGTGTGCTCCGGTGAAGCCACCCACAATTGCACCAATGGCCACCGCCAGCGCCGCGATCCACAGCACTCGTCCGGACAGGGCGAACACGACGGCCGCAGTGATATTCGCCGCAGATGCGAGCAGGTTCTTCGCACCGTTCGAACGCTGAATATCGCTGTCGTAGAGCACCCCCAAAACGGCCATGTAAAAGACGCCCTGGGCAGCGCCGAAGTAGCCGCCGTAGATGCCCACCGTGCTCGTTCCGGCCGTCAACGCCACCAGTGAGTGCGGCTTGTCACCTCGTCGAGACTTGAGCCAGCGCACGACGCGGGGCTGAAGGGCCACCAATACCGCGGCCATCAAGATAAGCCAGGGAACCACCGAGGCAAATACATGCTCGGGAAGAGCGACAACGAGCCAGGCACCGAACACCGCTGCTACGACAGTGCCGACGAGTGGGACTGCCAGACGCCGCATGCGCCCCTTCAACTCGCGTCGGTAACCGACCGCTGATGCAATCGAGCCCAGGCACAACCCCGTGGTGTTGGTGCCATTAGCGATGACTGGCGGAATGCCCAGAGCGATGAGTACCGGGTACACGATCAACGTGCCCGATCCGACGACCGCATTGATGATTCCAGCGGCGAGCCCGGCGGCAATCAAGATAAGGAAGGTGGTCAGTTCCACGACGGCGCTACCAGCCTGGGGTCGAACGCTCGGCAGTATGCGCGGCCCAGCGCACGCCGGCGGTGACTGGTAATTGCACGATGGTGACTCCCACGCCGAAAGCCTGCGTGAGTGATTCCGAGGTCAGCGCTGCCTGGATTGGTCCTGCACTGACGACGCGCCCCTCGCGCAGAAGCAGCGCATGTGTGATTCCCACCGGAATCTCCTCAACGTGGTGAGTCACGAGAACCAATGCCGGTGACAAGGGTGAGGTGGCAAGGGCTCCAAGGCGCGAGACGAGGTCTTCGCGGGCCCCCAGATCAAGGCCGGCAGCGGGTTCGTCGAGCAGCAGTAGTTCGGGATCGCTCATCAGCGCACGCGCGATCAGAACGCGCTTGCGTTCACCCTCGCTGAGGGTTCCGATCGTGCGCTGGGCGAGGTGCCCCACCCCCATCGCTTCCATCAGCGATAGGGCGCGCGTCTCATCCTCAGGTGAATACTCCTCGTTCCACCGGCCGGCAACGGCCCACGCGGATGTCATCACCGCGTTGTGTACCGACTCGGTGGGAGGAATCTGTGCGTAACTCGTTGGACTCGCCAGACCAATGCGTGGGCGCAGGTCGAAGACGTCGACGGCGCCCATGATCTCGTCGAGCAGCATTACCTCCCCTGAGGTCGGAAAGAGCTGCGTCGACATCAGCGCGAGAAGGGTGGTCTTCCCGGCCCCGTTGGGTCCAAGAACGACCCAACGATCCTCAGGCGCAATCACGACCGACACGTCGTCGAGGATGACGGTGCCACTGCGCACCACTCCGACTCCCTCGAGCCGCACTGCGTCCATGTGCCGACCCTACTGAGGCCCCCTACGGTCCACGAGCGCCCCACTCCTAGTCTTGGCTAGGTGTTCCCGACCATTCCGTATTCAGGGCTGCTCGCAGCGTGGGGAACGTGTTATCTGGCGGGCCACTGCAGCCTCGATGATGCGATTTCCGGCATTGCACCTGACGAGCAGATTCTGCACCGCGTCGTCGATCCCGAGGGTGATCCTGAAAGTTGGGCGCTGACCCTCGGACAGTTGCGTACCAGCGGTGCCACCCGGCTTCGTATGGTGCTTCCTGCGTCGGGCGACTTCACCGGCTTGCCCGGGCCTGCACCGTTCAACAGCGTCGCGCTGCACATCGGCGAATGTGCGCTCTCTGACGGGAGTCCGCAGTGGGGTTTCATCCCCGGATCGGTCAGCGAAGGATTCGTGGCGTGGAGTCAGACGGTCGTCACCCAGCGACCGCTCGCGATCTTGACCCTCGGACAGGAAACACGCGCGTTCGCTGAGGCAGTGGCCCAAGGATCGGCGGCTCTCGAGGCCCTCGATGTGGCACGAGGACGCGAGCTGACCGATCCGGTAATCGCTCACGCAGACCGTGAACTGTCGCTGCTACGACTTCCACCGACCGTTCCCCAACGGGCAGTGTCGATGATCGGCACGGCGACTCGTTTACGCGCAGCGCTGAGAGTGGCACGTGGTACCGAAGGGGCTACGCTCACTGCTGCTGAGGTGTCAGCGCGAGCCCTCACCTTGGCTCCGTTAGACCGGGCAGTGCGTCGAGCGTTGGAAGCCGGGTACTCGGCCCAGCCGGACTGAACATGCCAAACACCGACTAGGGAAAACCCTAGGTCCTTGCATCGGGCCCCCACCCCTACGCATCGGGGGCACCCGAGCGCGCACCTAGCGCGTTCGGATGCCCCAAGTGCAGGACTTGAGGTACGCCCTAGACGGTCTGCACCTTGGTCGTCTTCGCCAGCACGGTCTTGGTCTTGAGCACCGACACCGTGAGCGTCGACTTGCCGGTCTTAAGCGTGATCACGCACGTCACCCGACGCGCGCTACCCGACCCAGCCACCGTGCACGCACCACTGGTCTTCGTCGCCCCGGTACTGGTCTCGGTGTACTTCGTCGCGCCGGATACCGGCTTGAACTTCGCCGTCATCACCTTGCCCGACTTAGTCCACGTGATGCCGATCGGTGTCACCGTCGCACTTTGTGACGACGCTGCACCGAAGCCCACTGAGTTGTGTGCCTTCACTGTGAAGCGATAAGCCACCCCGGCAGCCAGACCGGTGACCTGGCACGACAGCACTGAACCTGTCGCAGTAGTGCAGGTGCGAGTGGCGCTGCCCACATTCGGAGTTGCCGTCACCTTGTAGTAGTTGATGGCCGCACCACCGTTGTCGACGGGACCGGTCCACGACACGAAAACCGACTTGTCTCCGGCAAGGCCCTTGACTGACCGCGGAGCGGTGGGAGTGGCTGCGCCCGTCACCCGCACCGCGGCGCTCGTGAGCACGGAGTCTGGGTACCCATCGCTCTTCGCGGTCACCGTGACTCGCAGGTAGCGCAGGTACTGCGACGTCGGAATCACGTAGGTGGAGGCTGAGTCACCCACCGTGGTCCAACCTGTGGTGCCGTTCGCCGACGACTCCCACTTGTAGAAGAGCTCCGGCGTGGGCGCACCTGCGGAGCTCACCCTTGCCGACACGGTCGAGCGCACCGCCTTGGTGCCCCACACCGTCACCGACGTGACGTTGGGGGCGATGCCCGTGATCGGACCCGTCAGCGGGACCGGACTGCAGGAAGAGACAGTTCCCGCTGAGACGCAGACGTAGATGTATCGGCCAATCATGTTGTCAGTCAGTAGCAAAGTGCTTCCAGACTGACCTTGGATCAGGTCTGAGCCTGCTCCCACCGAGCTGTCGCTGACCGACCACGTGTAGGTCAGCGTTGCTGCGGGCACGCCAGCGGTGAAGTCGGGTGTTTCAGCGGTCAAGGTAGACCCCGCGACAGTGGAGCCTGTGATCGTCACAGTTCCCACCGACGGATCAATGCCCGCGATGAGGTTGGTGGGACCAGCGAAGACCGTAGCCGGCGTCCCGACCGAGTTATCGGCGATTACGACCACCTGCAGGTACTTTCCGAACACCGAGTCGGGTACCACCAACGTGCGTCCCACGGCTCCATCGATATTCGTCCACGGGGAGAAGCCGGTTGATGAGTAGCGCCACTGGTAACCGATTTGCGGCTGGCCGGACGTCGTCGCATTCACCTGCAGGGTTTGCCTGATCTGCTCAGTTCCCGATATGGAGGCGCCAATGATCTGGGCTTCTGATGCTGGTCCTGCGTCGTCGAGGGTCCAACCATTGGGGGTGACCTGGAGGGCCGCATGCGCGGCGCTTCCCGCTGAACTGTAGTAGAGGCCGGTGGCGCCCACCGTCAGCGATTGCGAGGCGGCCCGCGAGTTCCACCCGTTCAACGTGGCGTCATAGCTCTGCACTGACATGCCCGAGTAGTTGAACATGCCCGACGCGTCGGTGACGCTGCCCATCTTCCAGGAGCCCAGCGACTCGTCGAAGTGCGTCGCACCCTGGAACACGCCACCCATGCCGGTGACATTGGTGGTGTCCCACAGACCGATGTTGTCGTCGCCGGCGAAGCCCGACGAGAAGAACATGCCACTGATGTCGGTGACAGTGCTGGGGAGGGTCGCTGGCACCGAGGTCAGAGCCGTGGACGAGTTCAGAGCGCCCACCAGGGACGTCAGCCCCAGTCCGCCCCACGAGTCGACGCTGCCCACCGAGCCACTCCCGTACCAGCTGCCACTGGTTCCAAACCAGTCAAGGCTCGTGCCGTAGATCTTGGCCTGGGTGGTGCCACCCACGGTGTAGTAGTGGCTGACCGGTGCCGCCCCCACCGCGGTGATGGGGCCGTCGACCGAGGAGCCATCACCCCAATCGACATAGATGTCACTCGCGCCTGAGAGTGGCAGGCTCACGTACACATTCGATCCCGTACTCGCCAGGTCAGGGAGGGGGAACGTCAGGCACATCGCCTCACCAGCGCCGTTGCCGCACGCGGGTGAGACACTAGCCGACGCCGGCGTCGCTCCGGCGGCTAAGCCCAGAGCGAGGAGTGCCGATGCTGTCACTGCGACCGCAGCGCGCCGCAAGGGTGACTTCAAGGTCAGATTTGTACTGCCAGCCGGAATAGCACGCATCAAGGGGCCTTTGCTCGGGTTGCACGGTTTTGTTCATAAGACCCCGTAAAGCTGGGAAAACCAAATGACTACTAGGGAAAACCCTAGGCACGTCGATTCATCTGGTTCCCACTCTTTCCGCATCGGGGGCACCCAAGCGCGCACCTAGCGCGTCGGGGTACCCCAGAGGCAGGCGTGCCGCACAGCCCTAGACGGTCTGCACCCGGGTCGCCTTCGCCAGCACCGCCGTGGTCTTGACCGCCGACACCGTGAGCGTCGACTTGCCGGTCTTAAGCGTGATCACGCACGTCACCCGACGCGCGATACCAGAACCAGCCACCTTGCACACACCACTGGTCTTCGTCGCCCCGGTACTGGTCTCGGTGTACTTCGTCGCGCCGGACACGGGCTTGAACTTCGCCGTCATGACCTTGCCAGATTTGGTCCACGTCACCGCGAGCACACCGACCGGAGACACCGCCGCGCTCTGCGCCGAGGCGCCCCCGAGGCCCTTGGAATTGTGTGCCTTCACGGTGAAGCGGTAGGCGACACCGTTGGTCAGCCCCGACACCCGGCACGACAGCACTGAACCTGTCGCAGTAGTGCAGGTGCGAGTCGCGGTGCCCACATTCGGAGTTGCCGTCACCTTGTAGTAGTTGATTGCCGAGCCCCCATTGTCGACCGGAGCTGTCCACGAGACCAGCACCGACCCGTTGCCAGCAACACCCTTGACCGAACGAGGCACGTTCGGCGTTGCGGCGTCTACCGAGGTGACCGAGGTGTCACTGTAGGCGACCGCCGCGGGCAAGACACCATTCGACGCGGTGACCTTCACGCGCAAATAACGTGCGAACTGTGAACTTCCAATGACGTACGCACTCGTCGTCGCGCCAGAGATGGAGGCCCATCCGGTGGTGCCATCGGCAGACGACTCCCACTGATACGCGACTGTGGGCGTAGGAACACCGGTCAGCCCAGAAGCGGAGGCGGTCACGGTCGAACGCACCGTAAGGGTTCCGGTGAAGGTGGCCGAGCCGATCGAGGGAGCGACACCAGCAACCTGTGCGGTCGCGGCACTGCACAGCACGGCATCCGGGGCCACCGAGCTCGAGGCAGTGACGCACACCTGCAGGTAGCGGCCGACCAGCCCGTTAGCAATGAGCAGCGCGCTGCCATCAGCCGATGCGATGTCGACCCACGGGCCACCACTGTTGACCGAAGACTTCCACTGGTACGCCACCGCGGGAGTCGGAGTGCCAGTCACATCGGCCACATCCGCCGACACAGTCGAGCCGGCCTGCACGGTGCCGATCACCGACACCGAACCGACGCCTGGCGGTGTCAGTTGGGTATCCCCGTTGATGGTCCACCCATAGGTGTCGACCAACGTGGCGCGGGCTGCGAGACCGGCGACGTACTTCAGGCCCGACGCACCCAGCGTGCGCGCCGACGGAACCTGCCCTGCCCAACCGGTCAGGGTTGCTTCGTAGCTCGCAGTCGAGAGCCCCGAGCCGTTGAGCATCTCCCCCATGTTGATGTTCTGGTTGATATCCCAGGCGCCCAGATCCCGATCAAACGACGAGGCTCCCGAGAACATGAGGAACATGTTGCTCGCTCCACTCGTGTTCCAGGTGCTGAGGTCCTGGTTGAAGGCGGCAGCGTTCTCAAACATGGAAAGCATGGTGTTAACACCGCCGGTGTTCCAGTGACCAACGCTTTGCGGGAGGGGCTGGTTGAAGGCCGACGCGCCCCGGAACATGCCCTCCATGTACTGCACTCCGGCGGTGTTCCATGCGCTGATGTCGTGGTTGAAGGCAGTGGCACCAGAGAACATGTAGTTCATGCTGAAGGCACTGGTGGTAGTCCAGCTACCGATTGGCTGGTCGAACGCCGACGCGCTCTGGAACATGGCGTCCATGGAGGTCACCTTCGTCGTGTCCCACGTGCCAATCGGTTGGTTGAAGAGCACGGCGCCGGAGAACATGTTGCTCATGGTCAAGACGTTGCTGGTGACCCAGTTGGTGTCCGACGTGCCGATCGGCTGGTTGAAGGCAGTGGCACCAGAGAACATGTAGCTCATGCTCAGAACCTTGGTGGTGTCCCACGTGCCAATCGGCTGGTTGAAGGCCACGGCGCCGGAGAACATGTAGCTCGTGCTCAAGACGTTGCTGGTGACCCAGGCGCCGATCGGCTTGTTGAAACTGCTGGCGAAATAGAACATCTTGGTCATGGTGGTGACAAGAGAGGTGTCCCAGGTTCCGATTGCCCCGTTGAACGCTGAGGCCCCATAGAACATCTCACCCATGGTGGTGACTGCGCTGGTGTTCCAGCCGCTGAGGTCTTGGTTGAAGGCCGAGTTTGGAGCCTTGAACATTCGAAACATCGTCGTGACCAGATGGGTGTCCCAGTTACCGATCGGTTGGTTGAACGACGTCGCGTTCGAGAACATGTAACTCATGTTCGTGACGCTGCTGGTGTTCCAGCCACTGATGGCGTCGTCAAAAGCACTCGCGCTAAAGAACATGTAGCTGGTGTTGGTGACACCCGGTGGTAGGGAGTCAGGCACCGCGACGAGTGACGTGGCACCCCGGAACGCACCGCTGAGGTTCGTAACGCCGAGGGTGCCGAAGTCGATGACCGTCGTCAGGTATTCCGCCCCGGGCCATGCAGCGGTTGGGTCGCCGAACTGGGTGAGCGCAGTACCGGAAACGCTCACCTCATACGTGCCTGCGACAGTGTAGGTGTGACTCGCCGATCCGCTGATTAGCTCGCTGTTGCCGTCACCCCAGTTCACTGTGATCGACGTCGCGCCACCCAAGGGCAGCGTCACCGCGGCGGCATCGACCGGAGTGGTGAACGTCATCCTCATCGGCGTGGTTGGCGCCGACGATGCCGGCCCGGCAGTGGCCGCCAACCCCAGGGCCAGCAGAGCCGAAGTGGTCAGCACAGCAACGCTGCGACGGACAAAGGTCGAAATCACGTGGGGGCCTCCTGGCCGACAACAATCATGTGCATAACGTTCGAACGAGCGTCGAACGTTGACTGGCTGCCCCGAGCCGAACACAGATCGGCACCAATAGCCACCGACTACTAGGGAAAACCCTAGGCACCCTCCTGCTCGGCGCCGGCTCATCGGCGACGGCTCAGGCTCTCCCCGCATCGGGGGCACCCAAGCGCGCACCTAGCGCGTAACGGCACCCCAATAGCTGGACCCAGCGGCGATTACTCACCCAAGAAAGTCTGTACGTGCAACGTTCTTCAGATAACTAAGCCACCCATTGCAGCGGGCAGCATCGGAATCGACTCACAGACCCTGCAAGTGATGACTTTCCTCACCCGTCGCGCAGTGCCTGACATCGCCTATGACCATCCGATGTAGGAAATCTGCCTCTAGATATTGGTGACAAATGAAATTTCATAGCGCATCATCAAGGCACGCATACTCGCCTGCAGACAAGGAACTCACGCCATGAGCCCTCAGCGGTTAACCTCTCGCCGGCAGGTGGCGTCGATGATCTCGCTCTTGATCGGACTCACACTTGGGCTTGCATTCGTGAGCCCATCCAGTGCCGTAGTTGCGACGCCGTGGTCGGCCGGCGCCGGGCATTGGCCCACCGTCGTCGTGTCGCCAACGGGAGCAGTTACAGCCTGGGTCACAAAATCTGCACCCGCCTCGGCAGACGACCGAGTGGTGGTCTGCGTGATGAAAGCAGGCGGCAGTACCTGTGCCCACAAGACGACGCTTTCCTACACTTGGGGACCCCCTACGCCACAAATTGCAGGCAATACTCGCCCCGCGGTGTCGGTGCTTAATAATCAAGTTCGAGTCGCAGTAGCCGGATCGTTAGTCGGCCCGGGTCTTGGCGTCGCGGTGTGGACCTCACTCGACGGTGGGCTTACCTTCACCGGTCCCGTTGAGGCCGGTGTCGTGCAGGAAAATCTTGGCGGACTCGTCTTCAACAACTGCGGATTCTGCAGCGGCAGACTCTACGCGTGGAGTAAAGACTATGCGGGCGGTGCCATGGTGTCGGTACTTGATCCGGCAGGGCCAGCCACCCTTGGAAGCGTAGTCGTCGATG
>CAIYMF010000178.1 GCA_903927265.1 uncultured bacterium
CGCACTTCCGGACGCACGCATCAACGGACTCGAAGGCGTGCGGCCAACCGTGTACGCCAGCGCCGAGGCACACGCGAGTGTCGAGCGCGCGGCGGAGGTTCTTGGAATTGGGCGCTGCAACGTGCGTGCTGTTCCGATCGACGCTGATCGCCGCATGCGCGTTGACGCGCTGCGCGATCTCATCGAGAGCGACGTGAGCGACGGAAGGCAACCCATTGCTGTCGTCGCGACGGCCGGCACAACGCTGACCGGAGCAGTTGATCCCATCGGACGAGTCGCTGGCGTGTGCTCCGACTTTGGCGTGTGGCTGCACGTTGACGGTGCCTACGGACTTCCCGCCGCGTCAACGCAACGAGCGCGGCATCTGTTTATCGGGCTTGAACTCGCCGACTCAGTCTCACTTGATGCGCACAAGTGGATGTTCATTCCCAAGGCGTGCGGGGTACTGCTGGTTCGGCATCCCGGGTCGTTGCTCGCTGCGTTTCGGCACGATTCGACCTACATGATTGAGGAGGACGGATACTCGCATCCGGTCGAGACGACACTGGAGTACTCGCGCCCCTTCCGATCGCTCAAACTATGGACCGCCCTGCGCAGCCACGGCGCCGACGCGTTCCGCGACGCCATCACCTACGACTTGGAACTTGCCGAACTACTTGCCGATCGGGTGCGGGCACATCCGCGACTGGAACTACTCGTGCCTCAACCACAACTGTCGACGGTTCCCTTTCGGTACGTTCCAGCCGACGAGTCGATGGACGTCAACGCGCTCAACATGAAACTCGCCCGACGAATGCAGGCTGAGGGCCGCGTGTACGTCACCAGTGCCACGGTTGACGGTCGCGCCTGCCTACGTCCCTGCATCGTCAACTTCAGGACGACCGAGTCAGACATTGACGCGCTCGTCGACACGGCCGTCGAGTGGGGTACCCGCCTGGAATCGGGTGGCTGAACCCAGACCTACGGCGCGACGCGAGGTTCGGTATCCTTCTGGAGCACCACCGCACCACTCACGGCCAGGTAGCTCAGTTGGTACGAGCGTCCGACTGAAAATCGGAAGGTCGACGGTTCGACCCCGTCCCTGGCCACCAACCACCCACCGAGAGGTTCGTTCCCGTTGACTTGGGAGAGCGAACACCACGCCTGCAATGCACTTCGTCGGTGGCGATAGCGTCGGGCCATGATTCGCCGGATCGCGTGGGTGACCGCCGCTGCGGTACGTGGCCTAGACCCAGATGAGCCGTTCGGCCCGGCAGCGCTAAGGGCCGCCGGAATCGAGGTGTCGGTGGTCGACTGGGACGACCCGTCGGTCGACTGGTCGTCGTTCGACCGCGTGCTGCCGCGCTCAACGTGGGACTACCCCGAGCGCATCGACGAGTTCCTCGCCTGGGTCGATCACGTTGACGCGCTTACCGACCTACGCAACCCTCCCTCCCTGATGCGCTGGAGTATGGACAAGCACTACCTTCTCGACCTCGCCGCCATCGGCGTGCCGATCACTCCGACGGTTGCGGTCGAGGTGGGGCAGGCGCCGGTGTTCCCGGAAGGCCCGTTCGTGGTGAAGCCCGCCATCGGCGCGGGCAGCCGTGATGCCGCGTCGTACCAGCCTGACCAGTACGAGTTGGCCGAGTCGCACATTTCCCGGCTGCATGCGCGTGGGGCATCGATGCTGGTGCAGCCGCTGCTGCCGTCGGTGGCCGAGCATGGAGAGTGGCCGCTGGTGTTCTTCAATGGCGAGTTCAGCCACGCGGCCAGCAAGCGAGTTGCGCTGGCCAGTGCTAATTCCGTTGATCCCGTCAACGGGGTTGGAACAAATTCCCCGTACGTGGCGACAACTGAGCAAGTCGAGGTGGGCGCGGCCGTGGTCGCAGAGGTGACGGCCCGTTTCGGCGTTCCCCTGTACGCCCGCGTCGATCTCGTGCGCGATGACGACGGCGGCTACTGCGTGCTCGAAGTCGAGATGGTTGAGCCTTATCTGTTTCTGCCCGAAGGCGGCCCCGCCGCGGTGGCGGCCATGGTGCGGGCGTTCACCTCGGGCTAGGGCCCAGACGGGTCCTTTCGCACTCCACCGCGCCCCGATTCACCTCACCGCCCAGCGCAGGCCTTCAGCGACACCCACCGCGCCGACAGCGGCACCGTGTGGGCAACCGAATCCGATCACGAAAACGCGGAATCACCGGGTACGGTTAGCGGAATCCGTGACAGGCCCGGCACAAACCACGAGGGAGTTAACCCCTCACCAACGAAAACCAGTGAGCGTCGCCGAGACCCCGCCCCAGTGCTACTTCACACCCCGTGAAATGTCGCTGGAACGGGGTTTCGATGATTCGAACACCGTTCACGAACCCGGTTCGGACGCGAACACCGTTCACGAACCCGGTTCGGTCCCCGCTACCGCTGATTCTGCGGATAGCATCCGTGCAGGTCATCAACCCGCCGCCCATCGTGGAGTAGTGATATGAACGGCTTCTTGCCAAAGACATGGGCACCGGACGGCTCGCGCCTGCTGCCACAGGACCCCACGAACTACTTCGGTGCGATGATCGCGTTCTGGCTCACCGCGCTCTACCTTGTCGTCATCACGGTGCGCAGCTGCATCCACCTGTTCTCAGCTGACGGAGGAGCGCAGAGCATCGCCACGATCGACACCAACGTGGCGGGCGGCAACAACATCATCGCCATCTTCGGCCAGTGGGGGGCAACCCAGTTACTCCTTGCCCTACTCCTTTGGGTCCTGCTGCTGCGCTACCGCGGC
>CAIYMF010000179.1 GCA_903927265.1 uncultured bacterium
AGTGTGTATGGCTCGGTGCCCGAACTACCTCGCGTTGAAACGCTGGCGACTTGGCCGATGTCGCCGTACGGTGCATCGAAACTGGCGGCCGAGGGGTACACGCTTGCGTATGGCCGGTCGTACGGTGTTGAGACTCTGCCATTGAGACTGTTCAACGTGTTCGGACCGCGACAGGCGGTTGGGCACGCGTACGCAGCGGTGATTCCGGTGTTCATTGATGCGGCCCTTCGAGGGGTACCTCTTCCGCTGGAAGGTGACGGGGGGCAGAGCCGAGACTTCACGTTCGTTGACACGGTGACGTGGGTGCTGGCTCACGCGGCGAGAAATCGAATCACTTCGGTTACGCCTGTGAATGTGGCCACGGGCGCGAACATTTCGCTGCTCGAAGTGATCGCGGAGCTTGAGCGACTTGTAGGGCATCCACTGGCGGTTGAACCACGGCCACCGAGGGCGGGAGATATGCGAGCGAGCCACGCCGACCCAACGCGATTCATCACGCACTTCCCTGATGCGCCCGTGACACCATTTACTCAGGGGCTTGGGGCCACAGTGATAGGGCTCGCGGGAAAGTTCCGTGGGGGGTAGCCTACCGGCAATTCGTTCTTGCGTTTGCCTCCGTGGCCTCGACCATCCGACGTCGATGAGGCGCATTCTTACGTGTCCGAAATAGGCCGCATCAACAACTTATCGTAGAAGGAGAGCAACTTGTGTGCGGCTTCTTCTTTCGTGAATCCCGAGAGCGCCTGTTGTAGGTGCGGGATTGGGGGGGACACTTCAAGGGCGCGAATGAGCGCCTCGCCGAGGGCCTGGGGGTCGGATTTGGTGACGTAGCAGCCCGGGGAATGATCAGCAACACCATTGAGATCGCTGACATCGGTTGCAACAAATGGAATGCCGCAGGCGAGTGCCTCTTTGACGCAATTGGGCCATCCCTCCGATCTGGAGGTTAGGAGTAGAACATCTGCTGCAGCGGTGACCCATGGCATCTCGCTTGGCTCGTATCCGCTTGCCACAAGCAACTCTACATCGGTCAGTCGCTCACGCACGTAGGCCACTGCGTTGTTTGCAAGTTGAGGTTGTTTCACTGCCCTGCGCGCGTCAACGCTGGTGAACAATATGTATTTTGTGGGAGGGGGCCTAAGTCTCAGTCGAGATCTTGCTTCGACAACATCTCTCGGCCGAAACAGCCCTAAGTCGATTGGGTCGGTGATCGCAGAGAGCTGTTTCGTGGGATAGGCGGCTGAAACCTCCTTGAACATCCGATTGGATACCGTGATGACCCCGTCGTACTTCGGAATTGAAGTGCGAGTGAGCGCTGTTGCCATGGCTGAATGAAGCGAAACGGAATTGTGTCTCCCTGGGTTTCGATACCAGTCACTGCCTCGCAGGGTTAATACGTGTCGAGATCCTGGCGCTGCCAAGGCCACACACGAAACGGCGGAACCAAATTGGCTATGCACTATGTCGTATGCATTCGGCATTGATCGGAGGTGGGAAACTGTTGCAGCGATTTGCCGGGGCGAACGCAGATTACCAGCGTAGTAGACGTCTGGATCTACACCCTGTGACTGAATCGCCCCAACGAAGGTGCGCATGAACACCCCGGCAGCAGGAGAAGCAGGATCAAAATTGTGCACCCACAATACTCGCATTAGCATCCCCGCGATCGGGCGCTTGGAGACAAGAAAACTAGTACCCTGAGGGGGAAGCGAGGGGAAGTGGTTATGGTCACGGATCTGAACACTAGTTCCACCCCGAGATACTACAGCTCGCCTCCCGTACCCTTACAAGTTCTAGCCTGCGCTTACGCTATTAGTCTGCCGCTTGATGAACTCACACAAATCACGGATCGAAGTATCCCGGCGCTGGTCGGATTCTTGCTTGTTTGTTGCGTCGCATTCGATCTTCTTTCCCGGCATGCCGTATTCGGCAAACCTCAGTGGCAAGTCTTCAATGCAGGCGGCCGCAGAGTCATTTGGATTGCCTTCGCTTTTGTCACCTACGCCGCGCTGACGCTTGCTTGGAGTATAAACTCCGCATCGTCAATATCGCGAGAGTTGACATTCGTTTCCCTATTCGCGTCTGTGATTTGTATGGCGTATGCTGTTCCAAGACGTACGTCGATATTCGCATTTTGCGTATTCATTTCTACTCTCTTATTAGCATTACTGACGATCGCTTCTCTACTCACCGAAACTTCAAGAATTTTCGGAGACGCATTCAACCTCAACCTAAACGACCTTGCGGGTGAGTTAGCGTTCGGACTGGCATTCGCCCTCGTCTTGCTGCGAGAAACTACGGGTCCACGGCGAATGTTTTTGGTGCTTGGCTCCGTACTAATACTCATCGCCTGCCTAGTAACCGGATCAAGAACCGGTGGTCTGGCGGTGTTGGTTGTATTGGCACTTGGATTGTGGACAGTTAGTCGAAATCTCTTGATTCGCGTAGGAGGGTTACTGGCGGTAGTCCTAATCGGAGTCTCGACTTACTCGACTCTTACGTCTAGTGCGTCAATATCACGCTCCCTTGCTCCCATTTCAGGTATTGATTTTCTCAATTCCAGCGGACGTGATCTGATTTGGGAGTCGATATTGGTGAATCGTGAGGAGTGGCAATTTCAGGGTGTCGGCGTGGGTGCGGGGCCAACCTTCACTGAACAGATCCTGTTTCTTCCAAAGGTTGCACATAACGCATTCCTTGGGGTTTGGCTCGAGACGGGTGTGTTAGGACTCGTGCTTTTCGCCAGCCTAATAGTTGTCGGACTTTGGACTGCCAAGTTCTCACCGTACCGTCGCTATCTCTACGTTTCGGCACCTGTTGTATTTACCTTCATGCTTACCCTCTCTTGGGAGTACAGCAAGATCCTGTGGTTGTGCTTCGCTCTGGCGATTGTCGCTCCCAGTGTGAACATTCCTACCTCGTCACCCTCGAAGGCCCTCAACTCAGGAGCCGAAATGTCCAAGTACCTCGAGAGAACGAGGTGAGCAGCATGTTCTCCGTGGTTGTGCCCCTCTACAATCACGGGAGCGCAATAGTCGATTGCTTAGAGTCGGTTCTAGTGCAGTCAGAAGCCCCGTTAGAGGTCATAGTGGTGGACGATGGTTCACACGACGGTGCAGCGGACCTAATCCGCAGACGATTTCCTCATGTTCGCTTGATTGTCCAGCGGAACCAGGGGCCCGGCAGGGCAAGACATCGGGGTATTGCGGCTGCAAGTGGTGACTGGGTTGCGACGATAGACTCTGATGACTTGTGGCTCCCTGACCATTTGAAGGAACTGGGTTGCCTCGTTACCTTGTTCCCTGAATCAGGGCTCGTTGCGACAACGGTTAGCCAAATGAGAAGTTTGGCAGAGAATTCGCCCTCAAACCCCTCTCGGTGTTTAGTCGACTATTTCCACGAGGCGAGTGAAAATGTGCGCCTGGTGACAAGTTCCACGGCGGCGTTTAACAGGAATGCACTGTTTGAGATTGGAGGATTCTCGCAAATTCGCTATGCCGAGGATCTGCTGACTTGGGCCAGGCTCGCCACCGCTTATCCTGTGGCTTCATCCGATCTTGTTACAGCCCTGTACCGCAGTCACCGCACGGGGTTAGTAGGGAGCCGAGGTGCGCAGGCAGGATCCCTAGCCAAGGGAGTGCTTGCTGCTGACGCCTCGGGGTGGAGCCCGAGTGACAGACTCTCAATTGTTAGTCCTGATGGCGGGTATGTGTTGAGCAGCTGCGATAGGCCTGATTCAGGCGCACTCACGAGCTCTCAGGCCTGCTACGTTGATTCACGAATCGTTGCCAACGCTAAATGGCTAGCCAACGCAGGTGAGTACGCAGCTAGCCGATCATTGCTCCGCATCCTGATCGAGCCGGCACGCGTCTTCGCGAGGGACCCTCAACTTCTTAGTCTCTACTTGCCTCGGCGCCTATTGACCGTCTTGCTAGGGGCCAAGAATCGACTCCGGAGAGTGGAAGGTGCTGCCGCCTAGAATCGAACGTGCGAACCTCAACCGTGATGCGTTAGCAGAAGGAATGTGGTTATCGAAATATCCCATTGAGTCGCTGTGCGTCCGCTCTGATACTTCCAATTCGAGGCGCCCCATCTCGGGTGTATGCCAGTTTGGGCCGACGCTGCGCAGAGGGCACAATATTGATAGGGCTTTCTCATTCAGGCCTGATTGTTTGGGAGGGGGCACGTGACTGTCTTACGATCGCTACAGTTCGCACTAGGCTTGCTTTCTAGGCGAGATAGACGTTTATTGGGTGCAATCGTCGCGGCGCAGGTGCTCTTGTCCTTACTGGACTTACTGGCTGTGGCGTTGATCGGAATTGTAGTGCTTCTGGCGGCAGGGCAAGCTGTTGGCGCATTGCCGATGAGGGTGCAATCACTTCTCGAAAATGTGAAATTAGATGTCTTCGACCCGTTAACCGCTGCAGTCTATTTGGCTGCTTGCGCTGGCGTGCTAATGGTTAGCAAATCACTTCTAAGTTTCTATGTCACTCGACGAGTCTTCAGATTTCTCGCGGCTAGGCAAGCAGTGGTTTCCAGCCAGCTCGCATCGAGACTTGTTTCTCAACCTCTGATGTATGTTCAATCTAGGTCGAGCCAAGACGTCGCCTACTCGCTCACTATCGGAGTAAACGCACTAATCATGGGGATAATCGGGCAAGCCTCTATCGCTGTGGCAGAAATGGGTCTTCTAACTATTCTCACACTTGGCCTATGTCTGATCGATCCCACCGTTACCATTTTCACTATAGTTTTTTTCACGGTAGTGGGCGTAAGCCTCCAAAGGCTTATAGGGAGTCGTGCTAGTCGAATTGGAAAAGCAACCGCAGATACTCAAGTTGCGAGTTACGAGGCCATTCAAGAAATAATTCGCACTTATCGCGAAACATCTACTTCCGGTCGAAGAGGAATCTACATTGAGGGGTTTCAGGAGCTGCGCAATAGATTTGCGCAAGTTCAAGCAGAGGACCAGATTCTCGGGCAAGTCTCCAAATACGTATTTGAAGTAGCACTGATAATAGGTGGGGCCATCTTGGCCACGTCGCAGTTTGTTTCGAGAGATGTCGGTGCTGCGGCCGCAATCATCGCCGTCTTCCTTGCAGCAGCCTCAAGGGTGATGCCCTCGTTACTCAGGCTGCAGGCAGCGACGATGAGTGTAAGGGTCAGCGTCGGCATATCGGCCTCCGCTGTCAGCCTCGCCAAAGGATTGGCCTCCCCAGACGCTAGTTCGATCAGGGACGACCCGATGGATCCTCACGTGCGGGAGAGGATCAAGGACGGGCTGGAGTTTGGTTTCAACGAATTCTCTGGGGAGGTTGATTGTGCAAGCGTCTCGATTACATTCCCGAGCGTGGGGCGGCCGGCCGTTAGTGAGGTTACGATTTTTGTGCCACCTGCCAGTTCGCTAGGGATCGTCGGATCGACGGGCGCTGGCAAATCGACGTTGGTTGACCTTATGTTGGGGATAGTTCAACCCGACTCCGGTTCCGTCTCCGTCTCCGGCGTGGCCCCGGAGTTAGCTGCTCTTATGTGGCCGGGTGCGATGGCCTACGTTCCCCAGGACACGACCATAATCCGCAGCGATATTCGTGCGAATGTAGCTCTGGGCTTGCCAGCAGATCTCATTGACGACGAGAGGGTATGGGAGGCACTAGACCGGGCGCACCTTGGCTACTTTCTACGCGAGCAGCGAGAAGGTTTAGCGACGTACGTTGGAGAGGGTGGCGTTCGGCTGAGCGGAGGACAGAAGCAGAGACTTGGAATAGCGCGAGCTCTCTACACGCGTCCCAAACTGCTAGTGCTTGATGAAGCTACGAGCGCACTAGATGCTGAAACCGAAGATGCAATCGCTCGCACGCTGCGCGAACTTTCTGGGCAAGTCACACTTGTAGTCGTAGCCCATCGGCTGGCGACGATCCGGAATGCAGATCAAGTGATCTATCTCGATCATGGCCAGACGAAGGGTCTCGGAACCTTCGGGGAAGTTCGGTCGCAGTCGAAGGCGTTCGATCGGCAAGCGAGGCTCCTCGGGCTCTGAGTGCCTAGCCCTGCGGTTGCACCTACGTTGAGGCCACACTCCATCCGAATTCGGAAAGGAACTGCACAGACTCTAATGTCACGATCAGATCCTGGTTTGCGTAGGTAAAACGCGGCCCTGCCTCCCCGTTTCGACAAGTACCAGGAATTCTGCATTGCGTCGCGACCTACGAAGTGGCACGCTGTTTAGGGCAGCGTCAGAGGGGGGGGCGTATGTTTCGCGTGTCGTTACTCCACGCCACTTATCGCCGAGCCTCAGATCCGGCCTCATTGAAGCGGACTTGGTTAGCGCGTGCGGATCGGGCAGACCTTGTTGAGCACATTTTCGCAATGGACAATGATGATCAAGAGTCACTAGCGTGGACCACTGGGCACCTCCGTACTGTGGGCGAACCAAGCAGGGGATGGGTAACGTCCGTCAGGAATTGGAATGCTGCCGCCTCCATTGCGACTGGAGAGGTGCTCTTTGTCATTGCAGATGATTTGTCCCCCCCTTGGGGCTGGGACACGGTCTTGCGGACCATTGTTGGCGAAATTGAACCTAATGATGTTGCATTCGCCATCAAGGTTCAGGATGGGCCGTCGTATAACGATTCCTTGATTAGACACCCCGTTGTTTCGCGTGCATTCTATAAACGGCACGGTCTATTTTCGCAAAAATTCAATGGCCTCCATTGTGACAATGACATTACGCTGCGTGCTTTCTGGAGGGAGGTCATCCTAGACGGAAGAATATTGGTGCTAGAACACTCACATCCGCACGACCTAGTTGTTCCCTATTCCGTTTCACAGGTACTTGTCAATCGCAGTGAAGAGCGCGCGTACGGGAAGAAGACATTTGAGGATTCGTGGCCAAGATGGAGGCGGCGCATCAAAGTACAAATGGTTCCATATCGTGCGGGCCATTCCCCAACCAATACTTACCTGTTGATATCCCGTCTGCGGTTCCGGACGACAGAAACAATCGGCTCTCAGCTCCGACTAGCAAGGAATATAGTCCGCAGACTGAGCCGATTCGGCGGGGTAGATTAGCGGCGGAGGCCAGCAGTTCCCTTTAGATGTCAGAACGGCACGCGAGGGTGTGGACGGCTCAAGCGTTGGTCGTCCGAAGATAGAGCGACTATTGTTGATCGAATATGCATATTGCGTTCCGATCACTGACCCAACGGTGGAGTTACCTCTAGCGATCTGTGTAAAGAGAGATAGGCGGGTGGATACTAGGGTGAGAATCCTGATGGTCGGGGCATTTCCAGCAGATTTGGACCAGCCGCGCGGTGGGGTGGAATCCGCCACCGTTGCATTGACGAGGGCGCTCGGCGGATTGTCAGTCGAGATTGACGTCGTTTGTGCGGCCTCTGCCGACAGGGGTCAGGTCGGGACGCAGATCACTGGTTTCGGCAGCGTTGTGTTTGTGACCCCAAGCCCGCACGCTGTATCACGGGAATCAAACATCAATCGCACAGTGCATGACATGTGGAACTCAGGCGGATATGACTGCCTTCACTTGCAGGGTGTCGCTCGGGTGGGACCTCGCGTGCCGAACAGGGTGCTCACGGTACATGGAATCATTGAGAAGGATGCTCGATTCGAGTCCAGTAGAGCGGTTCGATTCGTGCGGCGTCACTCAATTGTGCGACGAGAAGTGCTGGCTCGTAATTCAGAGCCGAATATTATCGTTATCGATGATTACGTTACAACTATGCTTCCGCATTTGCGATCGCGACGAGTGTGGGAAATCCGAAATGCCGTTTCGGATACGTACTTTGAAGTGGTGTCATGTCTTCGTAAACCTGACTTGGTGTTTGCAGGGCGAATCATTGAGAGGAAAGACGTGTTGGGGCTCGTCGAGGCATTCCATCTAGTTGTCGGCACTCGACCGGACGCGCGATTGCTCCTCGTGGGCCCAGGTGTTGAAAGTGAGTACGGGCGACTTGTCGTATCCGAGGTGAGCCACCTCGGGCTCACAGATAGGGTGCTATTCCTTGGCGAGCTGACAGAGCTTGAATTAGCGGGGCTCTTAGCGCGAAGTTCCTGTCTCGTGTTGGCAGCACGCCAAGAGACGGCTCCTATGGTTATTGGAGAGGCTCTGGCAACAGGAACCCCAATAGTTGCGTGCGACGTGGGTGGTGTCCGTGCGATGGTGGGTAAAGCGGGGGTCGTTGTTCGCGCTGGCTCTCCAGAGGAATTCGCCGCAGGTATTTGTCGAGTGCTCAACGAACCGTTGCTCTTTCAGCCCTATACCCGCCCCGCCTCGCAATTCTACGAGGCAAGAAGAGTGGCCGAGCAGACACTGTTGGCCTACAACACAATCACGCGCATGTAGATGCTTGGCAACGATCGTGCACGAAACAACTACGAGTTCAGTATCGGTTACGTTGGAGCATGTCGAGACTCGTGAGGAACCGGTTGGCTAATTGCGATCGATTGTGGTTTCTGTGGACGTATGCCCGGCCGTTTTCGGCTAGCGCTCTCAGCTCATCGTTGCTCGCGACAGCAAATCTATGCATCGCCGTCGCCACTTCAATCGGTGCATCAGGATCCGAGACAAAGCCGCAGTGGGCGTGTCCAACGATAGTGCTAGCTGATGACACATTCTCTATTACTACTAAGCCTAATGCCATGTAGTCGAAAAGCTTGTTGTAGGAAAAGCCGTATTTGTAGATATCTAGGGGCAAAGCCCCCGCATAGGCGCCATCGCAGTGCCTCAGCACTGCAATGGTTTGATCGCGTTGGAGTGGTCCAAAGAATATTACATTAGGGCATTCTGCAAAGTGTGTCTTTATGCTTGCGAGTTGAGGACCATCTCCAACGATGACGACGCCTATGCCGTGAGGGGCCTCCTGTATCGCAGCTTTAAGAAATGGCTCTAGGTTGGCTCCCTTGACTACGCCACCAGCGAATGCGATCAAACGTGAATGTCGCGATCTAAAATGTTCCAATCGCTGGAGTTGAGGCGGTGACAGTTTACCGATCCGTAGAGGTAACTCGACCCCGTTGGGGACGTATACCCAATGATTGGCCGGTAGGCCTTGGGTTCGCAGATACTGCTCGGTCTTGGGCAACATTGAGACCACTAAGTCAACGTTGCGACAGGAAAAGCGCTCCTCTCGTTGCATCCAGAGAATCATTGGGTGGTACGCGGACATTCCACCCAGCAGGCGGGGCGTCAGGGGCCACAGGTCATGAATCTCGTGTACTAGTTTTGCGCGCGATGATCGCGCAATCGCGGCTGCTGGACGAACATCCATCGGATGGGTTGACGAAGCAATCACTACGTCGGGTTCCCAGTCGGCGAGTAGGCCTCGGGATCGGCGAAGTTGCCAGCGGAAACTCAAGATGTTGGAGAACCTTCGCACCCCGTTGTCGGTATACCGGGCTGTCCTAAGGCACAAGTACTCAACGCCCTCGACATTTGACCAGCCCAAGGGAGGTTGCTCTCTGCGGAGGTGGGAGCAGTCCCCGCAAACAACAACTACCTCATGGCCGGCCTTCTGCCATTCAGTCGCCAGCCAGTGCGGCCGAAACTCCATCCCCAGACTTGGGCTACCTGCGTACTGATTGATTAGCATGATTCTCATGGGCGGCCGCCCTGGAAACGGAAGACGGTTGCGACCGTTCGAAATGCTATGGAGGCATCGCTGGCAAGCGAACGCGTTCGCGCGTACTCCGCATAAGCTGCAGCTTTCGCTGGTAGTAGGTGCAGCCTGTAGTAAGATTCCGGATCTGGTTGCGCAGCGAGTAGAACCTCTTCGTGTCGAAGCCTTAGGGTGGTTGGGTCTGTTATTCCAGGACGTGTCGACAGAATCAGGGCTTTCAAATCCGTAGGCCATTGATCGACGTACTCTGGTACCTCAGGACGTGGTCCAACGAGACTCATCTCACCGATCAACACATTGAAAAGTTGTGGCAATTCGTCGAGTTTGGTCGCTCTGAGCCTCCCCCCCAACTTGGTGATCCGCGCATCTGTGCTTGAAGTGATGTTCAGCCCGGGGGCCGAATCGAACGCCATGGTCCGAAACTTGAGAAGTGTAAAGGGTCTGCCATGCAAGCCAATTCGCGTCTGCCTGTAGATAGCGGGTCCCTGAGAGTCCAACTTCACAAGGGCTGCAATACCCAACAGCAAGGGAGAAAGTACAACCAGCGCTGCCGAACTGGCGAAGATGTCGACGGATCGTCGAACCGTCGATTCCGTAGCAGAGGTCATGTCAACGTCTTTCTAACCGATTGCACGACCCTTTCGACCTGCGAATCACTCATTCGACTGTAAATCGGGAGGCTGAGTGCTCTCGGTGAGAATGCAGTGGCAACAGGCAACGTTGATTGTGGGGACGTCACGTAGGAGCGCCAATATGTGTGTTCGTGAAGTGGGATGTAGTGCACGCTGGTGCCAATGCCTTCGCGAGCGAGTGAGGTGATCAGGTCATCGCGATTGTGCGGACAGGTTTCGTCAAGTCGGATGATGAACAGGTGCCACGAGTGAGTCTCGCCTGGACGAGGAAGCGCGGGCAAATGCAATGGCAGGTCGCTTAGATTGGACATGTAGTAGGCCGCGATTTCCCTGCGCCGCAGCGCCATTGTTTGGACTCGGCTCAGTTGTACACGGCCCATGGCAGCGGCGGTATCGGGCATGTTGTATTTGAATCCAGGGGCTACGACGTCGTATCGCCAAGATGGTGAAGTAGAGGTGTAACGATCAAAGGCAGGACGATCGATTCCGTGAAGGCGCATGACTCTGACGCGCGCTGCAAGGTCACGGTTTCGCGTAGTGATCATCCCGCCTTCGCCGGTGGTCAACGTTTTTGTCGCGTAGAAACTGAACACCGTCGCATCAGAATCGGAGCAGGAACCAACAAGACCCTGAGGGCCGTAGGTAGGCAGAGCGTGTGCGGCGTCCTCGATGATCGAGATTTGATGTGATCCAAGGGCTTCGCGGATAGCGACCAAATCAACCGCAAGCCCACCTAAGTGCACTGGGATGACAGCCTTGGTTCGAGCACTCACCGCTTGTGCCACCGCGGCAGGGCTGATATTGAGAGTTGGGCCTTCGACGTCAACGATCACTGGCGTTGCGCCGAGGTACCGCACCACTTCAGCGGTGGCTGTGAATGTCCACGTGGGGACGATCACTTCGTCGCCTGGTCCGACGCCGACGGCCTCAAGAGCCAGGTGTAGACCGGCCGTTGCCGAGTTGACTGCGATGCCCGCGACGTCGTGTCCGATGAAATCGGCGAATTCCTGTTCGAATGCTTCCATTTCTTTCCCGGACGTCACCCAGCCGGAAAGGATCGTATTGGCAACGGCCTCAGCCTCGCCCTCACCAACGTCGGGGAGGGCGAAAGGAATGAAATCAGTCTCAGCCATCTTTGCTGGAGAGTAGTTGCGAGTCTCCAGTATCGCTTTGGTTCTTAGATTTGTGCCGGCGCCCGCTCTTCGTGTCCGCAGTTTCTCCGTACCCGTACCCATACCCATACCCATAGCCGTACCCGTACCCGTAGCCGTACCCGTACCCGTAGCTCCGGCGCTTCGTCGGCACGAAGTTCACGACGGTTCCAAGCACGCGCGCATCCACCTGCGACAGTGAGTCAAGGGCTCGACGCAACTGCTCCTTGCGCGTCTTGCCGTGACGCACGATCAGCACAGCGCCATCGGCGGCGGCCGATGTGATCGCCCCGTCGGTTACAGGCAGTAGCGGACAGGTATCGACCATCACCATGTCGAAGCGGCCACGCAATTCAGCGAGTAACGCAGTGAAGTTCTTCGACGCCAAGAGTTCCGAAGGGTTAGGGGGAATCGGGCCAGAAGGAAGCACAGTAAGCATTCCTCGGCCCCAGTCAAGGAGTACATCGTCTAGTGCGACTTGGCCGGCGAGGTAGTTGGTCAGACCGACCGATCCTTCGATGCCCAGGTAGGTTGCAACGCGCGGACGCCGAAGGTCGGTCTCAATGAGGCACACACGTAGTCCTGCTTGGGCCATGGTGATGGCCAGGTTGCAGGTGGTGGTGGTCTTACCTTCCTTTGACAAGGGAGACGTAACGGCGATGACCTTCGCAGGGTGGTCGACGTCGACAAACTGCAGGTTGGTGCGCAGGCTTCGGAATGCTTCGCTGCGAACAGCCTTCTGATCGAGCGCTACCAACGGGCGTTCCTTTGCGCTGGCGTCGTTACCCATGATGGCTAGCGGCGTTGCGCCGGTGATGCCCACCACGTCTTCTTCATGGTTGATGGTGGTGTCGAGTGCTTCGCGCAGCAAGACGTAAGCAAGGCCGGCGAGAAGTCCGAGCAAAAGCCCGAGAAGAGTGTTGAGCAGGGTCTTGGGTGCCGACGGTGATGTGGGAGTCTCTGCCGGGTCGGTGAGAGTCACCTTCACGGGCGCGGCTGAGGCGCCGGCGGGTGTCTCAAGGGATTCGATGGTCTTGCCCAGTTGCTTCGCGGTGGCATTGGCAATGCGAGCGGTCATCTCCGCGTCGCCATAGGTGGCGGTGACGTTGATGAGCACCGTGAGCGGCGGACTGCTGGCTGAGACCTTGGTGCCGAGCTGCTGGGCCGTTAACGGCAAGCCCAATTCCGCAATCACCGGGTCAAGTACTTGAGGGCTGGTGACCAACTGGCCGTAACTATTCACACGCTGCTGAATGAACTGCGCGCCACCGAGAATGTTGTCGTTCACAGACGAGGTACTCGAGATGGCGACGAAGTTTTGCGCAGTGGCGGTAAAAGCCTTCGGCTGCAGCATGGAAATTCCGAGCCCGAGCAGCGCCCCGATGATCGTGGTGATCACCAACAGGGGCCACTGCATTCGCAATACCCGCCAGTAGTCCTCAAGCCGCATGCTGCCCGCCCCCTGATCGCTGCGGAGCCCAGGCGAGCGCCGTCACCTTTATGTTAGGTGTAATTACCGTCAGTCGAAGGGTCACTTGACCCCTGTTCCGGGGGTCGATAGGTGCATCAACATCTCAAGGGCAGTGGAGTCACTTCGAGCGTGGGGTAATCCGTGAGAAGAAAGTGCGCACGCACCCACCTCGGAAATGAGCGGGTGTGCGGTGCTGCTCGGGTTCTCGCACTTATCGAAGAGCACTTCGTGCAGTTTCTCGCCCTGCCGCATTCCGGTGTATTCGATGCGGATGTCGCGCCCTGAGCTGGCGATCAACTGACGGGCCACGTCGTCGATGCGCATGGGTTTGCCCATGTCGAGCACGAGTACGCCGCGCGATTGGCCGAGGGCCACGGCCTGCAACACGAGGTGCACAGCCTCGCTAATGGTCATAAAGAAGCGTGTGATTTCGGGATCGGTCACTGTGACCGGTCCGCCCGCAGCGATTTGCGATCGGAATGCGGTGAGTACGGAGCCACGCGATCCCAGCACATTTCCGAAGCGCACCGACACCCAGTGCGACTCCGACGGTGCCGAGCCAAAGGTGAGGCGTTCGGTGATGCGCTTGCTGTAGCCCAGCACATTCTCGGGGTTGGCAGCCTTATCGGTGCTGATGTTCACCACGGTGGGCACTCGCCAGCGCGCCGCCTCTTGCAGCACATTGGCAGTGCCGAGCACATTGGTCTTGTAGGCCTCGAGCGGTGCGCGTTCAAGCATCGGCATGTGTTTGAGGGCCGCAGCGTGCATCACGATGTCGGGACGCACCTGGGCGAACACATCGCGCATGCGCAGCTCGTCGCGAATGTCGGCAAGCACGAGGTCGTCGGTATCGAGCATTGCGCGTCCGTCGATGCTGAGTTGCACTTGATGGAGCGCCGACTCATCGCGGTCGAGTAGTACCAGGCGCGCGGGGGAGTAACGGTGTACCTGGCGTGCCAGTTCACTACCGATGGATCCGCCGGCACCGGTGATGAGCACCGTGCGGCCGGTGATCATGTCGGCGATGCCCTCTTCGTCGGTGTCGATGGAGCGTCGGCCGAGCAGGTCTTCATCGCTCACGTCACTCACGTCGCCCAAAGTGACTGCGCCACCGGCGATTTCAGAGATGCTGGGCA
>CAIYMF010000180.1 GCA_903927265.1 uncultured bacterium
CGATCAAGACCGCACCGATTGCGAGGAAGCGCGGGTTGAACGACTCGACAGCACCGATGATGTGCAACGAAGGAACGTCAACGCCCACGAACTTGGTGATGTTGTCGGGCAGGATGGCGAAGGTGGCGATGGCCACGAGCACCGCGGAGATGACAGCCGAGATGAAAAAGCCTCGGTTGATGGCACTCATGCCCGAGCGGTCACCCTTGCGCGGCGATACCGCGAAGATGCCGACGATCGCGGTGAGAACACCAATGGCCGGAACCACCAGTGGGTAGACGAGGCCGAGGTCACCGAAGGCGACCTTTCCGAGGATCAGAGCGGCGACCAGGGTGACCGCGTACGACTCGAAGAGGTCGGCGGCCATACCGGCGCAGTCACCGACGTTGTCACCGACGTTGTCGGCGATGGTGGCGGCATTGCGGGGGTCGTCTTCGGGAATGCCCTGCTCGACCTTGCCGACGAGGTCGGCGCCGACGTCAGCGGCCTTGGTGAAGATACCGCCACCGACACGCATGAACATGGCGAGCAGTGCCGCACCAAAGCCGAAGCCTTCAAGAACCTTGGGCGCGTCGCCCTTGTAGATCAGCACCACGATCGAGGCACCCAGCAGGCCGAGGCCGACGGTGAACATACCCGCCACACCACCGGTGCGGAACGCAATCTTCATCGCCTTCTGCTCGCCACCTTCACGAGCTGCAGCGGCCACACGCACGTTCGCGCGAACCGCGAGCCACATGCCGACGTAGCCGGTAATTCCGGAGAAGACCGCTCCCACTACGAAGAAGATCGAGCGACCGATCTTCTCGCTTGTGGTTTCGGCGGGGAGGAGGAAGAGCACGAAGAAGACGATCACACCGAAGACGGCGAGAGTCTTGAACTGCCGAGCCAAGTAAGCCGCCGCGCCTTCCTGCACCGCGCCAGCGATTTCGCGCATGCTGTCGGTGCCTTGGTCGGCGGCCAATACCTGGCGTACCAGGACGGCTGCAACGATGAGCGCGACAATCGCGATTAACGCGACCACCACGACGATCGTGTAGTTAGTGCCGGTCAGGTCCACCGTGATGGCGGACAGAGCGTGCGTCACAAGATTCTCCTCGTCAACATTCACCCGGAGCCCAGTCGCAGGAACGACTGCGGCGAAAGATTGTGGGGCGGGAATGCCCGAACTCACAAGCAGTCCCGGTCGCGCGTGAGCGTCATCCTATGAGGAGGACTGTGGGGGGCTGATAGCGACCCCGGCCTAATCGAAGCCGTCGCCACCGGCGGGTTCGAGGGCGGCAGCGAGCGTCGGGTGCACGGGAATCACCGCGTCAAGACCGGTGATCGCAAAGACCCGCAACACACGCTCGCCCTGCGTGACAACTGCCACCGATCCGTTGGCCTCACGGCACCGCTTGAGGGCCTTGACCAGCACGCCGAGTCCGGTGGAATCCAGGAAGCCGACCTCCGTCAGGTCGACGACGAGTGCGACCTGCCCGGCCGCGATCAATTCGCTGAGGACGGCGTCGAGTTGGGGCGCCGAATAGATGTCGACCTCTCCCGAAACGGCCACCACTGTGTAGTCGCCTGACCGCGACGTCGTTATCCCAAGATCCACGGCCCTACCCTCCCACACCCCCTTTCCGCATGGGGGGACACTCAGCACGCATAGAGGCAGTTTTCTCGCCCCAGCTATGCGATGTCAGCACTGTCAGTGAGGATGACGGAGTGGACTGGCAGGCAACTCGGGGTGATCGCATCCGGCATTCGGTCGACCTACCTGCCCGAGAGGCGGTCACGGCCGAGTGGCCGACGTGGGCCCATCCGACCCTGATCGACGGTTACCAGCGTCGAGGCGTCACCACACCGTGGCGTCATCAAGTCGACGTGGCCGAGCTCGCACACGCAGGACAGCACGTCGTCGTGGCCACGGGTACGGCCAGCGGAAAATCACTTGCCTTCGGTCTGCCGACGCTCACCTCGGTCATCGAAGGAAGTTCCGCTCCGAACGGCCGCGGTTCTACCGTGCTCTACCTCTCGCCCACCAAGGCACTCGCTCACGATCAGTTGCAGGCCCTGCGCGGACTCGGCATCGACGCGTTGCGCGCCTCGACCTATGACGGTGACACTCCCGATGACGAGCGCGCTTGGGTCCGCCAGCATGTGCAGTACTTGCTGACCAATCCCGACCTGCTGCATCACTCGCTTCTTCCGGGCCACGAGCGGTGGTCGTCCTTCCTACGCGCGTTGAGGTATGTCGTCGTCGACGAGTGCCACGCCTACCGCGGACTCTTTGGGGCCCACATCAGCAATGTGCTGCGGCGTTTACGGCGAGTGGCTCACCTGTACGGCGCCGATCCGGTGTTCATCCTGGCGTCAGCCACGGTCGCCGACCCTGCCGTTTCAGCCTCGCGACTCATCGGCGCGCCGGTTGCCGAGGTCACAACCGACTCCTCACCGCGCGGACCCTGCACCGTGTTGTTGTGGGAACCGCCCCTGCTGCACGACCTCGTCGGCGAGGGCGGTGCACCAGTGCGGCGCAGTGTGCTGAGCGAGACCGCCGATCTCCTCACCGATCTGGTCGTGCATGGAACCCGCACGCTGGCTTTTGTGCGCTCGCGTCGAGGCGCCGAAACAGTGGCCGCAATGGCACGCGAATGGCTGGCCGCCATCGACCCGTCACTTCCTCAGCGCGTGGCCGCATACCGCGGCGGCTACCTACCTGAGGAACGACGAGCGCTCGAAGCAGACCTGCGATCGGGTGCGCTCTTGGGGGTCGCCACGACCTCGGCCCTCGAACTCGGAATCGACGTGCACGGACTCGACGCGGTACTCACCGCCGGTTGGCCCGGTACTCGCGCGTCGTGGTGGCAACAAATGGGTCGGGCCGGACGCGCGGGAGACCCCTCACTCGCCGTACTCATCGCGCGCGATGATCCGCTCGACACCTACCTCGTGGCGCACCCCGAGGCACTTTTCGACTCCCCTGTCGAGGCGACGGTGTTCGATCCGGCCAACACCCACGTCATGGCACCACATCTGCTAGCGGCGGCAGCCGAAGTCCCACTCACCGAAAGCGACCTGGCGGAGGGCGGCGTTTTCGGACCGGCCGCTCGACCGGTGGTCGACCAACTGGCAGCAACCGGATGGCTGCGGGCGCGGCCCACGGGGTGGTTCTGGACCCGCACCGAGCGCGCCACTGAGTACGCCGATCTGCGCGGAATTGGTGGTGGCCCTGTGCGCATTGTGGAAGAAGTAACCGGACGCGTACTCGGAACCGTTGACGCCGCGGCCTCACACATGCAGGTGCACTCGGGCGCCGTGTACGTGCATCAAGGACTCACGCACGTCATCACCCACCTTGACCTCGACGAGGCGGTCGCACATGCCGTACGCGAGAACGTCGACTACACGACACACGCGCGCGAACTCAGCGACACACGCCTTGGCGACGTGCTCGCCTCAACCGCATGGGGGCCGGTCGCCATTTCCTACGGCGAAGCAGAAGTGACGTCACAAGTCGTTGGTTACCTGCGACGACGTCATCCCAGCGGTGAAGTGATCGGCGACGCACCACTTGATCTCCCCGCGCGCACTCTGGCTACACGGGCGGTGTGGTTCACACTTCCACAGCAGGTGCTCGACGCCGCCGAACTTGCTCCCGAGGACGTGCCTGGTGCAGCACACGCTGCCGAGCACGCTGCTATCGCGCTACTGCCCCTCGTCGCCGGTTGCGATCGCTGGGATATCGGCGGCCTCTCAACAGCACACCACCCCGATACGTCGATGGCCACGGTGATCGTTCACGACGGTTACCCCGGTGGCGCAGGATTCGCCGAACGGGGCTTCACCATGATGCGCGAGTGGCTCACTGCCACCCGCGATGCGATCGCCGCCTGTGAATGCGTTGCCGGCTGCCCGTCGTGCGTGCAATCGCCCAAGTGCGGCAACGGCAACGACCCACTCGATAAGGCAGGCGCACAACGACTGCTCGACGTGGTGTTGAAGTCGTCGCGGTAGTCACCACTGCGGCCCCGCATGCGCATCGGCATGCACCGCGCCGTCGGGTGATCCGGCGGCGCTGACAACCGGCACCAGCCACGGCGGTGGAGCACGCCGCACTTCAACTCGCACATCCTCGCCCTCGACGATGCACTGGACAACCTCGGCTCCTTGCGCCGTTGTCACTGCTGCCGCCGCCTCACAGGCGCCGTCAACGGCAGCACCCGCCAGCAGTCGGGATACAGCAGACAACGACGCGAGATCGGCGGCCGATGCTGCAAGTTGCCGCGTGAGCACCACCTGTCCGGCTGACACCACAACACCCGCAATCGCCATCAACACCAGTGCAAGGGAAGCTGCCATGACCGTGGCGACGCCCGACTCATCACGCACTCGGCCACTCATGGACTGCCCAGCAGGTCGCTCGTCTCATCGATGACGCGCGCCGTTGAGTGCACCTCGAGGGGAGAGAGCCCGACGAATGGAAACGTCACCTCCTGCCTCACCGCGACGATCACCGTCCCGTCTGCTCGCTCAATATCGACCTGCGCTTGAGGTGCCGACGCGAGCGCCAGGCCCACCGAGTCTTGACCGCCCACTGCCTCGGCCCGCGCCGCGACCCGCGCCGCATCGTTGACGCGCAACTGGGCGGCGAGCACCACAAACAGCGAACTCAACAAGACCACCACTGCGGTGAGTGAGAGCACGGCGAAAGCGGCTTCGAGTGTGACCATGCCGTCGTCGCGCGGATGCCGCCGTGCGGGCCCGAATGTTCGGACCCGCACAACGACCGCGCTCAGTGCCCGAAGGCCCATGAGAACGCCTGCGCAACGAGTTGCGACAGCAGTTGCAGCGTCGCTTCTGAAGTGAGCACCTTGTACAACAAACCCCCGAAGCCAGCGGCAGCCACCGTTCCGATGGCGTACTCGGCGGTGGTCATACCCGCGTCGGAATTGGCAATGCGAACCATGCGGCGTCGAATTCGAGTCATCTGGAATCTCCCACGTCTGGCCGGCGACGGCCGGCACGGACATCCCGTCGGGATGACCTGCCCAGACTGCGCGAGGCCAACCACTCCACAGTGGCCTAGACGCCGATCTGTGGATCTCGCCGGACGAAACCATGCTGTGGATCACCGCCCTCATCGACCGACCACCAACACCTGGGAAATCAGCGACACCACAACTGGAACTACTCCGAGTAGCACGAAGGCCGGAAGAAAGCAGAGCCCAAGTGGAAGTACCGCTCGAACACCTAAAACCCGAGCCCGCGAAAGCAACTGCGCGCGACGGGAAAGCCGGAGATCACTCGCAGCGCGACGCAACGCATCAGCAAGCGGAGCACCTGATTCGGTCGCACGCACCATGGCACTGGCAATGACGGCAAGCCCCTCGTGTGCGGCGACCCCCGACCACGCAGATCGTGCATCGGCGCCCAGCACGAGACGCGCCTGCACGTCGAGGAGTACGTCGCCAAGAGGGCTTCCGACCGCCCTCGCCACTGCACCCAGAGACGACACAGGGTCAGCGCCCGAAGCGAGAACGGCAGCGATGAGATCGCACGCGAGCGGCGCTTGACGACCAAGTGCAAGTTCGTGCGCTCTCTGGCTAGGGGAGCTCAACCGACGGATGGCCGCAACGCTGCCCGGAATCGCACACACTCCCACGACGGCACCGACAAGCCCGCCAACAAGAACGGCGACTGCGACACCAAGAGAGATCGATGCCAGCCAGGTAGCGGCCGAAGACGAACCCTTCGCTCGAGGCGGCCGCGCGGGGACAAGTGTGGGAACCCTGTCGGCCACCGAAGGCGTGCGTGGAAGCAATACCGCCACGACGGAGCCGACCACGACTGCCACAACGACGCTCATCGCGCCCTCCTGCGCGTGGCTCGCGATCCGGCAAGGTCAACCTCTATCGACGCCACCATTCGCCCGGTCCACCACAAGCCCGCCGCAATCTCAGCCAGACCCACGACGAGCACGACCCACCCGATCGGCGATGAGAGAAGCCAGGCCACCGGTGATGCTCCGATGGAACTACCAAGAACCAGACCACACACGGGCAGGACGGCCAGCATCCGAGCCGTGGCTCGTGGAGCGGCAAGTTGAGCGGAGATCTCGGCTCGGATCTCTTCATCCGCGCGAGCGGAGGCAACGACTTGCTCAAGTGCCGCAACCAGTCCTGCGCCGGAAGACTCAGCAACCGCCCAGCACGCCGCAACGTGCGCAAACAGGGCAAGTTCCTGCTCGCGCGCATCGGCATGGAGCGCCTCGACAACATCACCACCAAGTCGCACAGCCGCCACTGCGCGGTGGCACGGCGCATCAGGCTGTTCGACCAAGGCAAGCCGAGCCGGGCGACCGGCCCGCAACTCGGCCACGACACCATCGACCCAACTCACCGCCTGACGACGGCGCAGCGCTCGCGCACGCGACCGAGCCCACAGACGTCGAACAGGAATGAGGCGGGCGACGGAAAGGGTCAGTCGCGAACGTCGGCGCACCGGCCCCGGAACTAGCAGCAACACCATCGCTGCCACCGACAGTGCCACGAGGGCACTCACGCACTATCTCCAGCTGCGTCAAGGCCAATGCGGGCCGCGAGAGACTCGTAGGCTGCCCCTTGCACCCAGCGACCCTCGTGACGCGTAAGGGCAGGAACACACGTCACACGCCCTTCAGCTCGCACGAATTCGGCCACGCATTGGAGCCGGCGAGCACCATCGCGATCGCGATGAAGGTGCACCACCGCATCAAGGCCGGCCGCGACTTGTGCGTGCAAGGCGTCGCGTGGAAGCCCCGCCGCGAGTGCCAGCGCTTCAAGGCGAGCCGGCACGTCGTCCGCCGAGTTCGCATGCACCGTTCCGCAACCACCTTCGTGCCCGGTGTTGAGCGCTGCCAGCAGGTCGACCACCTCGGCCCCCCGCACCTCGCCTACGACGAGTCGGTCGGGGCGCATGCGCAATGCCTGTCGCACCAAGTCGCGCAACACGATGGCGCCTGAACCCTCGAGGTTTGGCGGACGCGCCTCGAGTCGAATGACGTGAGGGTGCTGGGGCGTGAGTTCGCTGGAGTCTTCGACCACAACGATGCGGTGGCGAGGGTCGACGAGCGAGAGCAGCGATCCGAGGAGCGTGGTCTTACCCGACCCCGTGCCCCCCGAGACCACAAACGACAACCGTGATTGCACGAGCGCCGCGAGCCACCGCTGCCCGCGCCCATCAACCAACCCCAGTGCCTGCAACTCGGCAAGACTGAACCCGGCCGTGCGCGGGATGCGCAACGAGATGCAGGTTCCGTCAGTTGCCACGGGTGCGAGAACCGCATGCAGTCGCGTTCCGTCGCGCATGCGCGCATCAACGTAGGGACTTGAGTCGTCGAGTCGTCGCCCCGTCGCTGCAGCCAGCCGTTGCGCCAGATGTCGAACCGCTCGGTCATCACGAAAGCGAATAGACGTGCGCTCGAGTCCGCATCCCCGGTCAATCCACACCTCGCGATGTCCGTTCACCAACACGTCGGTAACTGAAGGAAGTGAGAGCAACTCGTCGAGCGGACCTGCGCCACGCAACTCGGAGGCCAGGGAATCGACCACGGCCAGCATCGCCGCGTCACCGAGCACCACGCCCTCATCGCGCAAAGCAGCAGCAACGTGCACCGGCACCGGCTCAGCGCCAACAGAGATCAGCCGCGCTCGAACCTTGTCGAGCAACTGCTCGTCGACACTCACGCCGCCGCCTGCCCTTGTCCGACCGTTGCGAGTACCGCGTCGGCCACCTTCATCAACGATCCACGGTCGACCGCGAGCTCACCTCGTTCGACCGCCGCCGCAATACGCGATTCAGAGCCGACATCGGCAACTACCGTGACGCCGAGCGTGCGAGCCACGGACTCGGGATCGAGAGCGCACGGACTCGGCCCGCGTGTAATGACCGACACGGTGGCCGAGTGCGGAGTGAGCAACGCGAGGACCCGCTGGGATGCGGCCAGTGCACGTATTTCGCGAGGAACCACGAGGAAGATCTCGTGTGCTCGTCGGAGCGCTTCACTCATTGCTTCGTCACGAGCACGAGGCAGGTCGATCACAACCAAATCGAACCCGCGAGCAGCGGAATCGAGCACCGATGCGACGGCCCCTGCTGTGAGATCAACGGCAACGCCGCGATCCCACGACACCAGCGAGAGGCACCCACTTCGAGGCAGCGCATCGGCGAGCGCGCGCGACGAAACACGTCCGGCGGTCTGACTCAAATCGGGCCAACGCACGCCACCCACGTCTTCCATTCCGAGCACGAGATCAAGGCCGCCACCCAAGGGATCGCAGTCAATCAGTGCCACCTGCACGCCACGGTTCGCGGCCCGCAACGCCACGGCCGCCGCGAGGGTGCTGGCCCCGACGCCACCCCGGCCACCGATGAACGCAATGACGCGGGCCTGCCGATGCAGGGAATCAAGGGACTCGCCCAATCGCGACACGAGCCACGCTTCACCCTCGGGCAGTGACACGACATGCTCGACACCGACAGCGACAGCCTTGCGCCACAGATCAGCCGCAGGCTCGTCACCGGCAGGCGCGAGGCAGGCCAGCACGACATTGGGCCGTCGACTCAGCCCCGCCGAGATCACCTGATCGACGAGATCGTCGCCAATCACCACAGCCGAGGCACGACGCCACGACCGCTGCGCCGCCTGAGCGTGCGCCGCCACCTCAACTTCGACGCCTGCGGCGGCCGCCAGCCGCAGCACTTCATCGAGGAGGTCGGGATCTGCCGTGATCACAAGCGGCCGCGCACTGGCGGTCGGGGCCGAATCAACGGACATGGGGGGTGGTCGCCACATGAAGTGATCGTCGACCGCTCGCCCACAGCTAGCCTCGTCGCGCACGATGTTTGTGGACAACACCGCGCACCCGGCCCTGTGGATTCAGGCGGACAGACCCGAAGCGACCTATCCTCGAACTATGGCCAGTTCCGCTGCGTTCTTCGATCTCGACAAAACCATCCTCGCCAAGTCCAGTTCGCTGATGTTCGCCAAGCCCTTCTACGACGGCGGACTCATTGGCCGCGCCGACGTACTACGCAGTGGCTATGCCCAATTCGTGTATCTCGTGAGCGGTGCTGACCACGACCAGATGGACCAGATGCGCGTCTACCTCAGCGCACTCTGCCGCGGCTGGCCAGTTGAAACCGTGCGTTCCATCGTGAACGAAACCCTCGACGACATCGTCGAGCCCACCATTTACGACGAGGCCCTCGAACTCATCGAGCAGCACCGTGCGGCCGGTCGAGAGGTGATCATCATTTCGTCGAGCGGCACCGAGGTGGTCGAACCCATCGGCGCTCGCCTCGGCGTCGATTTGGCCATTGGTACTCAAATGGAAGTCGCCGATGGCGAATACACCGGCGAGATTCTCTTCTACGCCTACGGTGAAGGCAAAGCCGATGCCATGCGCGACCTCGCGGCCACGCGCGGGTATGACCTCGCCGAGTGTTACGCCTACACCGATTCACACACCGACCTTCCGATGCTTGACCTCGTGGGCTACCCCGTGGCGGTCAACCCCGACGCCGACCTTCGCCGTATCGCTACCGAACGCCAGTGGCCGATTCGTGATTTCGCCAAACCCGTCGCGATGCGTTCGGCCCTCTCAACTCCCGAGGCAAAAGCGGCCGCGGTCAGCGCTGTCGGCGCCGTCGCACTCGGGCTGGCCTGGTACGCCGCCCGGCGCCGGGGCCGATGACACTGCCCGACGAACCGCCTCACCTCGACCGGTTCGAGACTCTCGGCGACGACAGCCCCACTGCGTCACAGCGTGCCGCAACATGGGCGGACGCTCACCGCGGGCTCACTGCCCTCATCGCCGTCGCGGCCGTACTGGCGGGTGCTGGTATCGCCTTTCGATGGTGGCAATCGCGGCCGGCACCTCACGTTGCCTCGGTTCTCGATTCCGTGTCGGTCGGCATCCAAGGCACCGGAATGGGTGGAGTGGTCACTCAACGCACGCGCGCCGTCGACAGCGGAGCCACCGGCACCGCCACTGTCGTACTCGAAATCAAGGTGACTCTCACGGCACCACCCGGAACAGTCGGCGATGTTGCTGGCATCGTCGGTCCTGGAATCGCCTCAACGAACGCTCACAACATTCCGCCGATCATGGCCGGCAGCAGCTCGGTCGGAATCGTCACCTCGACCCTGGAATGCCCGACCGCCGTTGACGATCCACACTCTGCTCGCCTCTCGCTACAGATCACGAGCGACTCGATCTCCACTCCGTTGCCCCTCGAACTTTCGCTCGGCGACGTGTCGTCGGCATGGGCGACTCTCGTCGGCAATGCGTGTTCGGCGCTCCCCCCCGATGTCACACCGTCGAAGTAACCACCACTCACCGAACCGCGGCGCGCGCTCCCTCAGAGACCGCCCGGCAATTGAGATCGATCCACGCCACAAGCCCATCGGGGGTTCCTGACATGAACCCCCGTGCGGCGCCCACATACGCCACCCGACCGGCTGCGAGCAGTCCCGCCTCCGGCACCGTCACCAGATGAGGGTCGAGGCCTCGCGATCCGAGAATGAGTCGGAACACCGCGCGCGCCACCAACCCACTTCCCCACGCGAACGGACGCAGCGCCAGTAACTCGCCATGCGCCACTGCCGCAACGACCAACGCCGGCGCCTCCGTGGGCGCGACCAGAATGCGTACGAGTGTGTCGAGCCGCGCGGCGAGTTCTCCGGGAGGTGGAAGGGGGCCGAGTCGCAGCGGGTCGTCAGCCACCAGATCCGAACGAGGACGGCCGAGCCGCTCGTCCTCGCTGAAGTCAGCTCCTGCCAGTGACGCTAAACGAGCGAAGGCCTGCGCCGGTGCCACCGCAATGGTGTGCAGCAGCGATGGAACCTCCGATGTCACCCGGAATGCGGCACCGACTGCATTTCCCATGGGGGAACCGTCAAGGGCCACACCGTCGCGCACTCCATCGAGCGGAACTTCGACGCCCTCAAGAGCCGCCGAGTCTCGCGCGCCCCTCACCACCGACTCGGCCGTGAGTTCGGCACCTCGCGGGCGCAGCGCGCGGTCCCACATCACGGCATCGACGGACGCCGTGGCAGCGGCCAATGCCTCGGGAACACCGGGAAGGGCGGCCAACAAGGCCAGCGGGTCTTTCACCCGCACATCACTCGGACTGTGAGCCGCGCGCGCGCAGACTCTCGAGCACCGCGGGGTCTTGAGCTTCCATCCACTTCACCAGGTCAGCGTTGGAGATGAACTGCACATCGGGGCACACATCCTTGGCACCGTTGATGAACTGTGTGAGCGCATTCTTGTACGCGCTGTTAACCCAGGTGTTGAAGTGGTTACCGATGAACAGAGGCGCACGGTTTCCCTTGCATACCGACTTCAGTGCAAGGTCGAAGGAATCCTTCGTCGACGTTTCAATCTTGTCGCTGGTGGCCTGCGACGCCTTGTAACTGCAGTTGTTCTGCGTGCACAGGAAGTTGTAGTCCATCGACAGGTTCATACGCTTGCCGTAGCCCACCACCTTGATGTTCTGCAGCGGGAATTCCCAGAGGCCGTACTTGTCCTTCTTGGGCCAGGCCAGTTCACCGTCGTTCGACGCGTTGTACTTGTAGCCGAACTTCTTGAACACCGGGAGCATCTCGCTGCGCTTACCCTCAAGGCACGGCGTGCGAATGCCCTCGACCACTGAGGAGTTGAACGGCAACGCGTTGAGGCCCTTCGACAGCGACTCGGGCAGGTTAGTGCGCCAGTTGTCGATGAACTTGTTGAACTGAGTGAGCTCACTGGTCCAGTCGTCAGCAGTCCAGTCGCCCACACCGCCCTTGCCACAGAAGTGGCCGAGCGCGTGAGTGCCAATTTCATGCCCGCTGTTATAGGCCGTCGTCATGTTGCGAATGCGATCGGGAATGAAGGTCTTCTCACCGAAACCAATCGCCGACGTGCCTGCGGGCTTCAGCGGTGGGTGATACGAGAAGCGCTTGGCATCGGGCACGACGCACAATCCCGACAGGAAGAAGGTGAACCGTGCATCGTTGTTCTTGGCCACATCGAGGTAGTGCTTGAACAGGTCGTCCTTGCATGCACCGTCGAACGACACCACGACGAATTGGGGAGCCTTCTCGCCCAGCTTAAGCTTGGTGACCTTGAACTCAGGCTGCGGTGCATTTGCGTCAGAAACACTGCCGTTGTTGGCCCCCGGCTCGGCCGAGGGTGAGTCGCTGGAACCCGGAGTGGCGCCGTCGGTTCCGTCTGCCGAAGACGACGCTGAAGGGGTACCACTTGACTTGCCGGGCAGTACCGCTCCGAAAACTAGGCCCACCACCGCCGCGATGGCGAGCAGGATAGGAGCCACAACGCGCAGGCGCACGGTCTCGTCTCCTGGGGGTCGGGCCTCGTGGGCACGGAGCGCCAGCCGGTTGGCCGGTCTTGTCAGAGGGACGATTCAAGGATACCCGTGGGTTCCCGTTCCTTGGACCGACCGACCCACATGCGGAGGCGGTTGTCCGCAATCCGGAGTACCAAGTCGCGTAACTTGCTCCACGTAGTGCCCAGACAGTCAATAATCGTCCGGAAGGCACCGACGAGCCGCCGGTCAGCCAGCCCGACCCATGATTGGACCACCGTGACACACGACGCACTCGAAGCCCTCTCCCACGAGAACCGCTCCTTCCCGCCCCCCGCTGAGTTCGCCGAGAACGCGAACGCCCACGCGTCGCTCTACGCCGAGGCCGAGAATGACCGCATTGAGTTCTGGGCCGAACAGGCACGTCGCCTTCAGTGGGACACCCCGTTCGAGGGAGTTCTCGACTGGTCGAACGCGCCTTTCGCGAAGTGGTTCACCGGCGGAAAGCTCAACGTGGCGGTCAACTGCGTCGATCGCCACGTGGCCGATGGATTCGGCGAGCAAGTGGCCCTTCACTTTGAGGGCGAACCGGGCGACACCCGCACCTTGACGTACAACGATTTGCTGCGCGAAGTCAGCAAGGCAGCCAACGCGCTTGAGTCACTGGGCGTTCAGGCCGGTGACCGCGTGGCCATCTACCTACCGATGATTCCCGAAGCAGTCATCGCGCTGCTCGCGTGCGCCCGCATTGGTGCGCCCCACTCCGTGGTGTTTGCTGGCTTTTCCGCTGAAGCGCTGCGCTCACGCATCGACGATGCCCAAGCGTCGCTCATCATCACCGCCGATGGCCAAAACCGCCGCGGTTCACAGATGTTGCTCAAGGCGGCGGTCGACGAGGCGGCCGACAACTCCCCCAGCGTGCGCAACGTGCTCGTGGTGCGGCGCACCGGCCAAGACGTCGACTGGAACGACGCACGTGACGTGTGGTGGCATGATCTGGTCGATAGCCAGCCCGAAACGCATGAGGCGCAGGCGTTCGACAGCGAGCACCCACTGTTCATCCTGTACACATCAGGTACCACCGGTAAGCCCAAGGGAATCCTGCACACCACCGGTGGCTACCTCACGCAGACGTCGTACACCCATTGGAATGTGTTCGACCTCAAGCCCGACACTGACGTGTTCTGGTGCACAGCTGACGTTGGCTGGGTCACCGGGCACTCGTACATCGTGTACGGGCCGCTGTCGAATCGGGCGACGCAGGTGTTGTACGAAGGCACACCCGATTCACCGCATCAGGGTCGCTGGTGGGAACTGATCGAGAAGTACGGCGTCACGATTCTCTACACGGCCCCCACCGCGATTCGCACCTTCATGAAGTGGGGCGATGCGATTCCGGCCGGCTTCGACCTTTCGAGTCTGCGACTGCTCGGATCGGTCGGCGAACCCATCAATCCCGAGGCCTGGATGTGGTACCGCTCGGTCATTGGTGGCGATCGCTGCCCCATCGTCGACACGTGGTGGCAGACCGAAACCGGCGCCATCATGATCAGCCCGCTGCCTGGTGTCACCGCGAGCAAGCCGGGATCCGCCATGCGCGGACTGCCTGGGATTTCCTACGCAATTGTCGACGATCAGGCGCAGCAGGTTGGCAACGGTCACGGTGGCTACCTCACGCTCACCGAACCGTGGCCTTCGATGCTGCGTGGAATCTGGGGTGACCCTGAGCGGTACAAGGAAACGTACTGGTCACGTTTCGAGGGTCTCTACTTTGCGGGCGACGGCGCCAAACTCGACGACGACGGAGCAATCTGGTTGCTCGGTCGAGTCGACGACGTCATGCTCGTATCGGGGCACAACATCTCGACCACGGAAGTCGAATCCGCCCTGGTGTCACATCCCGCAGTCGCTGAGGCAGCCGTCGTTGGTGCCACCGACGCAACGACGGGCCAAGGAATCGTGGCCTTCGTGATTCTGATCGAGGGCACAGAAACCAGCGACGCGTTGCTTGCCGAGCTGCGTAACCACGTGGGTGTTGAGATCGGGGCAATCGCAAAGCCACGGCAGATTCTCGCTGTTGCTGAACTTCCCAAGACCCGTTCAGGGAAGATCATGCGCCGCCTGCTGCGCGACATCGCCGAGAATCGAGTGATCGGCGACGCCACGACCTTGGCTGACCCCAATGTGATGCTCTCGATTTCGCAAGGCCTTGCCGCTGGGTCCTCTGAGGACTAATCCACGGAGCCCAGCCCCCCCTAGGCTGGGCACGTGGTGAACTCCGACGACGTGCGTCGCGACGACGCGCTCTTCGAGCCGCCGCCGCTGCACGAACGCGTGCGCGCCCTTGAGATTCTGCGCGACGAAACCCTCGGTGGGCTACTGCTACTCGGCGCTGCCGTCGCGGCGATGATCTGGGCGAACTCGGCCTGGGGCGACACCTACGCAACCGTGTCTAATGCGTCGCTTCCACTAGGACCACTGCACCTCACGGTCAGTCAGTTCACCTCAGACGCACTGCTGGCCGTCTTCTTCTTCGTCGCCGGACTCGAACTGCGCCACGAATTCGTGCTTGGAAGTCTCAGTCGCCGGTCGCAGGCTGTCGTTCCCATCGCCGCTGCCCTCGGCGGCATGGTGGTTCCCGCACTGATCTACTTCGCCATCAACATGTCGTCCGACACCGGGCAGCCCACGGGCTGGGCAATCCCCACTGCAACGGACATCGCCTTTGCACTCGCTGTGCTCGCCATTGTCGGACGCAAGTTGCCGGTTGCTCTCAGAGCGTTCCTGCTGACACTCGCGGTCGTCGACGACCTCGGGGCCATCGTCGTGATCGCCCTGTTCTACACGGCCACCATCGCTCCGTGGTGGCTGGTCGCCGCCGTCGGGTGCCTCGCCGCCTACTGGTACTTGCAGCGACGTCGGGTGCGCTCACCGTTCATCTACCTGCCTCTCGCCTTCGCCACGTGGTTCTGCGTGCATGAGAGTGGAATTCACGCCACGATCGCGGGCGTGGCACTCGGCCTGCTCACACGTGTGCGGCCCGATCCCGGCGAGGCCGAAGCACCCGCCGAGCGCCTTCAACACATGGTTCAACCGATTTCCGCGGCTATCTGCGTGCCACTCTTCGCACTGTTCGCGGCCGGCATCGACCTGCGCGGCCTTGATGTCGCTGCAGAAATCACCTCACCCATTGCCATCGGCATCATGGTGGGACTCGTCGTCGGAAAGCCCATCGGAGTCACGCTCGGTGCGTGGGCGACTGCGCGCTTCACCCGGGCTCGGTTGAGTTCAGATATTTCGTGGGCTGACGTCGCAACCATCGGAGTGTTGGCCGGAATCGGTTTCACCGTGTCGTTGCTCATCTCCGAATTGGCCTTCACCTCCTCGATTCGACTCCTCGATTCAGCCAAATTGGCGGTACTCGCGGGGTCGATCATCTCGGCCCTGCTTGCAGCCATCGCCATCCTCGCCCGCAACCGGCACTACGCGGCTCTGAGCGCCGCCGAAGACGCCGCAGACGCCGCAGACGCCGCCTAAATTTCCGCGAGTTCATCAGGTACGCGGCAAATGAGGGGCAGATAGCACGCGTAACTGATGAACTCGCCGGGAGAACGAATGGTGGCTCGTGACACGGTAAAGAAACCCCCCGAAGTAGCCCAAATCCACCGGCGGCGCAGCGCCAACTCTCGCGAACGGGTAGCCTGACGCACGTCCGGTGAATCCGGAACCGAACCGCCGGGAGGAACGATGGGCGTATCCCAAGACCGAGATCCGTCATTGGGTCAGCTCTTTACTCAAGTCACCACCGACGTGCAGACGCTCGTGCGCGATCAGATTGCGCTCACCAAGGTCGAGATCAGTTCGAGTGCCAAGCAGGCAGTCGGTTCGTCAGCGATGCTCATCGCCGCCGGAACCCTAGGCTTCCTCGGCTTCATCTTCCTGCTCATCACCGCCGCCTACGGTTTGATTGCTGCAGGGGTGTGGGAGTGGGCCGCATTCTTGATCGTGGCCGTGGTGCTCATTATCATCGCCGCGATCCTTGCTCTGGTTGGAAAGAAGCGCCTCGAGAACATCAAGGGCCCTGAGCGAGCGATTGCCTCACTGGAAGCCACCAAAACGGCTCTGCAAGGCGATGCTCAAGGGGTTATCGACGCCGCCACCACCATGCCGGCTCTGCCCTTCAAATCGAGCAAGGAGCACGCCGCCGGGTGAATCTGGCCGACCTACCCGATCCCGACGATGCGATCAACGCGCCGGGACCCTGGACTCATCGCACGGTTCCCGCGAACGGAGCCAGATTCCACCTCGTCGAAATGGGCGAGGGGCCACTCGTTCTCCTGCTCCATGGTTTTCCTACCTATTGGTACACGTGGCGTCACACCCTTCCTGCACTCGCTGAGGCGGGCTTCCACGCCGTTGCCATGGACCTGCGCGGGTATGGCGGAAGCGACAAGACACCTCACGGCTACGACCCACTGAGTTTGGCTACCGACGTTGTCGGAGTAGTGCGCTCGCTAGGAAAGCGCGATGCGGTGATCGTGGGTCACGGATGGGGTGGATTGCTCGCCTGGACCCTTGCCAGCGTGCACCCCACCGTCACGCGAGCAATCGCACCGGTCTCGATGCCACACCCCACGCGGCTGCGCGAGGCGATGGTGCACGATCGTCATCAGCGCGCCGCAGCCCGCTACATCATCGGCTACCAAGTTCCGCTGATCCCCGAGCGACGCCTGGCCGAACATGGTGCCCAGCGAGTGGCCGACATTCTGCGTGATCGATCGGTCGATTCGCAGTGGCTGGACACCACCACCGAGTCACACTTCCGAGCCGCGATGCTCGAACCCGCCGCCTCACACTGCGCTCTTGAGTACCACCGCTGGGCGATCCGCTCCATTCCGCGCGGTGACGGTCGCGCGTTCTCGAGCGCCACGCAGGATCCGATTCCCCATCCGGTGTTGCAGATCCACGGAACGAGCGATCCGTCGATACTCCCCACCAGCGTCAGCGGCTCGGCCGACCACGTCCGAGGCGAGTACACCCAAACGTGGCTCGACACGGGGCACTACGTGAATGAGGAAGCACCCGTCGCATTCAACATCGCGCTGATCGACTGGCTCAACGGCCTGCCGAGTGAGCGCTAGTCCAGCCCCACCTCAAGATCGAAGATGCGATCCCGGTCCCATGGCTGTTCCCATCCCGCTAGGTCAAGAATGCGTGCAATCAAGCCGCCAGTGAACCCCCACACCATTAAGCCCGCCACGTGAAATCCCGGGCCGAGGAAACCGGAGGGATGGCGCACGGTGACCCGGTTGGCCGGATTGACGAAGTCAGCAACGGGCACGCGCGCAACGGAAGCCACTTCGCGCGGGTCGGCCGCCCGCACCGGTGACGACTCGCGCCACCAGCCAAGAACCGGTGTCACCGCAAAGTTCGACGGCGGTAGCCAGAGGGCCGGAAAAGTGGCGAGCACGTCAACTCCGGTTGGGTCGAGTCCGGTTTCCTCGGCAGCTTCGCGCAGAGCTGCCCCCGTGGGTCCATCATCACCGGGATCGATCGCGCCTCCGGGGAACGCTGGCTGACCGGCGTGCGAGCGCATGTCGTGGGCGCGCTCAATGATGAGCAAGTCGGGACCGTGCTCGCCCTCGCCAAACAAAATAAGCACGGCACCTTCACGACCGTCATGGTCGTCGGGTGGCACAAAGCGTGAGAGTTGCTCAGGTTCGAGGTCTTCTGACAACGCGACGAGCGGCGCCAACCACGCCGGAATGCTCACGCCGGTCCCTCCGTGCGCAGCAGCGCAGCCGCCACGGCAGGGTCGGTAGGTCCCTCACCGAAGGAGGGGCACAGACGGGCCAACGGACACGCACCGCAGGCAGGCTTCTTGGCGTGGCAGCAGCGTCGGCCGTGCCAAATCACCACGTGCGACATGTGCGTCCAGTCGGTCCTCGGAATCAAGGCAGCAATGGCACTTTCGATCCGGTCGGGATCGGTTTGTTCCGTCCAGCCGAACCGGCGCGACAGGCGTGCCACATGGGTGTCGACTGTGATGCCCGGAACCCCGAACGCGTCGCCGAGCACGACGTTCGCGGTCTTGCGACCAACCCCGGGCAAAGTGACAAGGTCCTCCATCCGATCGGGTACCTCACCGCCGAACCGATCACACAGACCCTGAGATAACGCCAGCAACGAATTGGTCTTGGCTCGGAAGAAGCCGGTGGTCTTGATCATCACTTCAAGTTCGTCGCGGTCAGCCGCCGCGAGGGCTCGGGCATCCGGATACGCCGCAAAGAGAGCGGGTGTCACAGCATTGACTCGCCTGTCGGTGGTTTGAGCGCTGAGTACGGTGGCGACCAGCAGTTCGAAGGGCGTGGTGAAGTCCAGTTCGCATTGCGCATCCGGGTAGGCCTCACCCAAGATCCGCACCATTGTGCGGGCACGTCGCACCAACGCCGTGTCGGGACGATTGGTCGGCGCCGAGGGAGCGCTGGGACGTCGGGTGGGGGGCACCCTCTCAGCGTAAGCGTCACCCGATTCAAGGTTTTCCTGCGGATGCCGATAGACACAGAAGTAGATGTCAGACACCCCGCGAAAGCGGATTGCAGGCCAGGAGAGTTCCATGAGCGTCGCTGAAGGCGGACCCGCAGACACGTCGGCCGTTGAGCAACGGCGCGCCCGCACGTCGGCCCCCACCTCGAGTGAGGCGTACGACCACCTGTCGCTCGATGACTTACGCGCACTGCGCCACAATCTCAACGAGCAGGAGACACGAGTCTCGTATTGGCGCCGCATTCTGCAGGCGCGCATCGACTTGCTGCTCGCGCGCGACGACAAGGGTGCCGTCAGTAACCTGTCGCACGTGCTCGCCGATGGCCCGTCGTCACATCGTCGCCTTGCTCACATCACCATCGACCCCATTGATGACGTCGCACCGCTACCCGACCTTCCGCGCTTGTGGGCGCGCGTTGCCGACCCTGCCAATGCCGCCGAGGTTGATGCCTTGGTTGCCGACCTTCGCGATGCCGAGCGCCGGGTCTCTGAACTGCGCTCGGAACTGTTCGTGCGCATCGACTCGGTCACCGCCGAACTCATCGCACGATTCCACGACAACCCCAGTCTGGCGCTCGTCGCGCTTCCCCGGCGCTGACAATCGCACCGGCACGCCCCTCGCCCAACATTGAACGGGGTGGACGCACTAATCTCTGACCACAGGGTTTGCAGTGCGACCGGACGTCCCTCGTCTTCCAGTCGTCACCCAGCCCGGGAGGAGTGGTAGTGGAGGTCGTACTCGGCGGTGTCCCGCTGTTTTCTGCGCTTGACGCGGAAGGTGCCGCAGCCCTTCGCGCCTCCATGCAGGAGGTCCGCTTCGGTAAGGGTGACGTGGTCTTTTCTGAGGGCGACGACGGCGACCGCCTCTATGTCGTATCCGACGGCAAGATCAAGTTGGGTCACGCAGCGTCCGATGGCCGCGAAACTCTTCTGGCTGTGATGGGTCCTGGTGACATGTTCGGCGAGTTGTCGCTGTTCGACCCGGGTCCTCGCACCGCTACCGCCACCGCGCTCACCGACACCGTGCTGCTCGGCCTGCACCACCAAGCCCTCCGCCCGTGGCTCACCGGCCGCCCTGAGGTCGCAGAAGCACTCCTGCAGGCTCTCGCCCAGCGAGTGCGTCGCGTTAACGACAACCTTTCTGAACTGGTGTTCTCCGATGTCCCCGGCCGCGTCGCGAAGGCGCTGCTCGACCTCGGCGAGAAGTTCGGCGAATCACGCGCCGATGGGCTCTTTGTAGAGCACGACCTCACGCAGGAAGAACTCGCCCAACTGGTGGGCGCATCCCGCGAAACTGTCAACAAGGCACTGGCTGACTTCGTTGCACGCGGATGGATTCGCCTTGAGTCCAGGTCAGTGACCATCACCGATCTTGAGCGACTGCAACGCCGCGCACGCTAACTGAGGTCACCGTCAGTTCGACGGCAGGTCACCGCGTTCACGTAGGTACTCAAGTTGCGCTCGCACGCTCAATGTTGCCGCCGGCCACACCACGCGCGGCACATCGATGTACACCCACTCAACAACCGCCTGCACCAAGTCGTCCTGGCTCACGGCGGGAGTCTGAGTGGTAATCACAGCGACGGCCGCCGCCACTTGTTCAAGCCGCTCTGCGCGATGAGCCACGTAGTAATCAATGACCGCAACGGGGTCAGCCAGCGCTGGGCCATGACCCGGCAGCACATGAGTTGCTCCGGCGATTTCGGACTGAGCTCGCAAGAGATGCAGCGACGTGAGGTACTCCGCGAGGCGACCATCAGGGTGCGCGACCACCGTGGTTCCGCGCCCGAGCACGGTGTCTCCCGTGAGCAACCCCGATCCGTGCGGCGTCACCAGCACCAACGATGCCGAATCACCACTATGACCAGGCGTCGACACCACCGTGAGTTGGGCACCATCGATCGACAACACGTCACCCGGCACTAATCCGCCGGCGCCAATCTGGTGGTGTGGATCGACTGCTCGAACTCCACAGTCAAAGGCGTCAGCGAAGGCGACTGCTCCCTCACTGTGATCGGCATGCCCGTGAGTCAGCACGATGTCGATCAGTCGCGTGCCACGAACTTCCAACTCGTGTCGCACCGCTTCGAGATGCTCGTCATCCTCGGGTCCGGGATCGATCAGAATTGCTTGTCGATCACCGGCGATGATCCAGGTATTGGTGCCGTCGAGTGTCATCGGTCCGGCATTGGGGGCCAGCACACACACCACTCCGGGTAACACTTCACCACCCGACCACGGGCCGAGGGAACCGGCCGGAACCTGAAGTCCGGTCACGGTGATTCCTTGCGACTCATCGTGCCCGGCGTCGGAGTGTCGAGCTCAAGCACCACATCGCCCGTCGACTGGTCGACGAGTCCCCATGTGATGCTGCCGTGATCGTCGAACGTGGCTTGCGGCATGAGTGGTCGCACCACCCGCTCATCGGCGGCTGCGATTACTTCGTGCGCTGAGGAAAAGGGCAGCAGGGCCGTCAGAGTGTCGACCGTCGGCAGCATCATTGCCAACTCCCCCGCCTCGTGTCGCTTCAGTGCGGAAGCGGGGGTAGTCCAGTGAACGCGATCAGCCTCGCCACCAAGATCACGCGCGCGTTGACCCTCCGGAATGGCCGCGACGAAGAACCTCGTGTTGTAGCGACGGTTATCAACTTCGGGTGTAATCCAGTGCGCCCAGGGTCGGATCGATGAAGCATCGACGGCCAGTCCGTCTCCGTCGAGTAGTTCACTAAACGCCCGATCACCTTCTAGTAGCGCGCGTCGACGCGGTTCCCAGCGCTCGTCATCGAGTGCCATCTCAAGGTTGACGGTGTCTCCAATCGGAGACACCAACAGGACGCCGCACTCCTCGAAAGTTTCACGCGCCGCAGCCGCAACCAAAGCAGACCCCAACCCAGGAGGCGCGGTCAATCGTTGATCGAGCGACTCGGTGGTGTCATTGCGACCCAGTTGAAGTGTCACCGTTGAATCATCGGGATCGACAACTCCGCCGGGGAACACGTGCATTCCGGCAGCGAACGCCATGGTCGACACACGGCGCATCAAAAAGACCTCGACACCGTCGTCAGTATCACGTAGAAGTACGACCGTCGCGGCATGACGCGGAACGGGCGGGGTCCACTCACCGGAGCCTTCGGCAATCGAATGCGCCCGACGCAGCATCTCGTCGGGCAGCCCCAGTTCGCGAGGAGTGGTCACGTCAGTCGCTGACCTCAACCACGATCTCAACCTCGACCGGAGCATCGAGGGGCAGGCTGGCCACACCCACCGCGGACCGCGCGTGTTTGCCTGCCTCGCCGAATGCCAGCACGAGCAGGTCACTCGCCCCGTTCGCGATGGCAGGCTGACCAGTAAACGACGGGTCTGAGGCGACGAACACTGTCACCTTGACCACGCGCGTCACCCGATCAAGATCGCCGATGAGACCTTTGACCGCGCCCAGCGCATTGAGGGCGCACACACGAGCGCACTGCGTCGCTGTCTCGGGGTCAACGTCGGCACCGAGCTTTCCGGTGGCGACCAACGTGCCTTGAACAAACGGCAGCTGACCCGCGGTAAAAACGAGCGAACCAGTCTGGGCCGCGGGCACGTACGAGGCCAGCGGCGGGACAACGTCAGGTACGGCATAACCCTCGCTCGCCAGTCGCTCTTCAACCGCGGACATCACTGCTCCTTCGGGCGCTTGAAGTACGCCACCAAACTCTCGGGGTTGGGTCCAGGCACTACCTGCACGAGTTCCCAGCCATCAAGTCCCCAGTTATCGAGGATGGCTTTGGTTGCATGCACCAGCAGCGGAACGGTGATGTACTCCCAGGTCGTCATGACCCGACCCTAGTGCGACTGGGCGACCTCATGTCACTCCACCCGGGCTAGTCTGAAGGACATGGCCCGGGACGATATTCGACTGCATGTCGTATCGGGCAAAGGAGGAACGGGCAAGACCACCGTCGCTGCCGCTCTCGCCCTGGCACTGGCAACGGGCGGGCGCCGCACGCTTCTCGTCGAAGTCGAGGGTCGACAGGGAATTGCGCAGTTGTTCGACGTTCCGCCGCTTCCGTATTCCGAACGCAAGGTCGCGGTCGCTCCAGGTGGCGGCGATGTTTATGCGCTCGCCATTGATGCTGAAGAGGCGATGCTCGACTACCTCGACATGTTCTACAGCCTGCGCCGCGCCGGGTCGGCCCTACGCCGTATGGGTGCGATTGAATTCGCCACCACGATCGCCCCCGGACTGCGTGATGTTCTGCTGACCGGCAAGTTCTGCGAAGCGGTCAAACGTCAAGAGGGCGGCGAGTTCGTCTACGACGCGGTGGTGGTCGACGCACCACCGACCGGCCGCGTCACCCGCTTCCTCAATGTCAACCGCGAAGTCGCTGATATTGCGAAGGTCGGACCAATCCGCAATCAGGCCGACTCCGTCATGCGCGTCATCAATTCACCGCACACCGCCGTACACCTGGTCACCCTGCTCGAGGAAATGCCCGTACAAGAGACCATCGATGGCGTCGAGGCACTGCACGACAACGGGTTGCCCTCGGGCCAGATCATCGTCAACATGCTGCGAACCCCGCTACTCGACGACGACGAACTCGCCGCTGCCTCGGACGACACTCTCGATCGCGATGCCATCACCGCCGATCTCAAGGCGGCCGGGGTGATCGGCCGTCGAGGCGCCACGACCGCCGCACTGGTGGAGGCGCTGCTCGACGAGGCCCGCGATCACGCCGAACGCGTTGAACTTGAGCGTCAGGAGCGCGACCGACTCGATCCACTCGGCCTACCCATTGTCAGTCTCCCCCTCGTCGATGGCGGCATTGATCTCACTGCGCTCTACGACCTCGCCACGCAACTACGTGAGCAGGGACTCCGATGACCACACCTGCCAAGAAGTCCCGCGGCCGAGCCACCCCCGCGGCACCTCCTGCACGGCCCGCCACGTGGGATGTCGATGCATTGATCGACAACGAGGCCACCCGCATCATCGTCTGCTGCGGAAGCGGCGGCGTCGGAAAGACCACGACCGCCGCGGCCCTCGGACTTCGCGCCGCCGAACGCGGTCGTCGAGTGTGCGTCATGACGATCGACCCCGCCCGCAGACTGGCCCAATCGATGGGGCTGACCGAACTCGACAACGAGCCACGCCCGGTCTCCGGTGTTCAAGGCGATGGCGAACTCAGCGCGATGATGCTCGACATGAAGCGCACCTTCGACGAGATGGTTGAAGGGCACGCTGACGCCGATCGCGCCGAACAAATTCTGAGTAACCCCTTCTATCAAGCGCTCTCGAGTTCTTTCGCCGGTACGCAGGAATATATGGCGATGGAGAAGCTGGGCCGACTGCGTGCCACGGCCGACAGCGAAGGCACCTGGGACCTCATCATCGTCGACACTCCTCCGTCGCGATCGGCCCTTGACTTCCTTGACGCACCGGCGCGCATGGGGTCATTCCTTGATGGCCGTTTCATTCGGCTTCTCACCGCACCGGCCCGCTCCGCCGGCAAAGGACTCGGTCGCATCGTCAGCACCGGATTTGGAATGTTCACCAGCGTGCTGACCAAGGTCATCGGGGGACAGGTTCTCAAAGATCTTCAAGCTTTCGTCGGTGCCTTCGAAGCGCTCTTCGGTGGTTTTCGCGAACGGGCTGAGGCCACGTACTCGTTGCTTCAAGAAGAAGGAACGTCGTTCGTTGTCGTCGCCGTGCCCGAACGCGACGCCTTACGAGAAGCTTCATATTTTGTTGAACGCCTCAAGGCCGACCAAATGCCGCTGGCAGGCTTAGTACTCAACCGGGTTCAGGCAACCGGCGCACCCATGCTGTCCGAGGAGCAAGCGCTCGCCGGAGCGGAGCGGCTCGAAGAAGCCGAGGAGGGAGAACTCACTTCCGCACTCCTGCACCTACACGCTCAACGCATGGCGACGCTGTCACGACAGCATCATCTGGCTGATCGATTCTCGGGTGCTCATCCGGGCGTTGCAGTGGCCGAGGTGCCAGCGTTTGCGGGAGACGTGCACGACCTTGAGGGCCTTCGACAGGTAGGACGATTTCTCGCCGGCGAACTGTCCCGCTAGGACACAGCCTGCGATGCGCGCGGCGCTGCGTGTAGTTCAACCTCGGCCACAGCCTCTGCGTCGGCCACGGAGAGTGTTGCGTAGCGAGTGCGCGCCGCCTCGAGAAGGCATCGCCAGGAGTCAACATGCGGACGCCGACGCAACAGTGCTCGTCGCTCGCGTTCGGTCATGCCGCCCCAGACACCGAATTCAATATTGTTGTCGAGTGCGTCGGCAAGACACTCGGTGCGCACTGAGCAGCCCACACAAATCGTCTTTGCGCGGTTCTGTGCGGCGCCCTGCACGAACAATGCATCGGGATCAGAGCGTCGGCACGCGGCCTTGGTCGACCATTCGTCCATCCAGACCATCGGTGCTGCCGTCCCTCCGATTTCGGGCTGACTCATCGTTCAGCGCCTGTAAATGTGAGATTACGCAGGGTGACGCCCGACTCGGCATTAGCCATTCGGCCCATCAGGCATCCTCCGTTCGGCTGATAGATCACGCTAACACCGAAACTGCGGAGAGTGAAGGGTGATTTTGCCCTCTTCCGGGGGATTCCCAGCCATCTGGCGGGGTGGTAAGCCCTCTTGCGGAACACTGCGGCTTAGTCTGACGTCGTATGAGTGTGAGACCCGCGAATCGAGTCGGCCGTACCCTCGGGGTGCTGGCCAGTATCGGGCTGTTCGCTCTCATTTCCGTAGTCGCCGGTGTGGTGGTCGCTGGCATCGCCCTGCCGCTCATCGGCACCGCCGGTGTGGCTTCTCGTAACGCAGTCGAGAACTTCCAGTCGCTACCGGCCGAACTCGATGCGCCACCGCTCCCCCAGCAGTCGGTCGTCTTGGCATCCGACGGCAGCCGCCTCGCGACGCTGTTCTTCCAGAACCGTATTGAAGTGCCCATCTCCAAGATCTCGCCGGTGATGCAGCAGGCCATCGTCGCGATTGAGGACTCGCGCTTTTACGAACATCGCGGCGTCGACGTTCGCGGAACGATGCGTGCGGTCGTGTCCAACTCCGGCGGATCAACTGTTCAGGGCGGGTCGACTCTGACTCAGCAGTACGTCAAGAACGTGCTCGTCACTTCGGCCCGAACCGGACAGGAAGCAAGCGACGCCAAGTCGCGCACGATCGCCCGCAAGCTCAAGGAATTGCGCTATGCGCTTGTACTCGAAAGCGAGTTGAGCAAAGGGCAGATCCTGGAGCGCTATCTCAACATCGCCTACTTCGGGGCTGGCTCGTACGGCGTTGAAGCTGCCGCGCGCAGATACTTCTCCACGACGGCCGCCGCCCTCACCTTGCCTCAGGCCGCCACCCTTGCCGGACTTGTGCAACAACCGGTCGGGTACGACCCGCTACGCAACCCCAAGGGCGCCCAATTGCGTCGCGACACGGTGCTCAGGCGGATGGTCGATTCCGGCGCCATCACATCGGCCCAAGCCACAGTGGCAATGAGCCAATCGGTGTCGTCGTACCTCAAACCATCGAAGCTGCCACCCAACGGCTGCACCACCTCAGGCTCCCCCTTCTTCTGCGACTACGTACTGCGCGTCATCCGGTCTGATCCAGCCTTCGGCGGCACCCCCGAGGCACGTGACTCGCTCCTGCGCTCGGGCGGCTTGGTCATCAAGACCACCCTCGACCCCGACGCCCAGCGCACCGCCCAAGCCACCGTGTCGAAGTACATCCCCAACAACGA
>CAIYMF010000181.1 GCA_903927265.1 uncultured bacterium
CCACAACGTCGTTCGCAGGGTCACGCTCATTAAGTCCAGACCTACTCAAAAACTCAGGCCACGCCTGATCGAGTCTCTCAGCGATATGTTCCGCCTCAGTCTTCGGTTCACGTGGGTCGATCGGTTCGCCGCGCGGCCACAACATGCGATCAATCGACTCCTTCGCCAAGACCTCAGCGGCATACTCCCCGAAGCGATCCATGCCAAGGCCAACCCGACCGAATCCCAATGACGACAACGGTTGCCGGTGCTGCACGTTTGAGCTATCCCTTAACTGCGTTGCATCTTCGACTGTGACGATGGCACCTGACGCATCAAATACATTCGTTAGGACAAATGCATTCAGCCACTCCTGCACGACGTCGTCGATGACCATAGGAGCGAGAGCTTCCCCGACGGCTCGGTACACATCTTCTTGATTACCGAAGGCGATCTTTCCATTGCGCGCGCCAATGAGGTACAAATAACGCCCCCCGATGCCGTACTCACCCGTCTTTACATCTGATCCATGACTCGCGAAGAGTGCCTTACTCCCTACGTCCATCGATTCCTTGCGGACACATGACGTGATTTCATTAAGCGCCGCAAGCACATTCGGAGCAACACCGTTGCTCATGCCCGGTGGCAAACTTCCAAAGACATCGGGTCCGTACATGATCGTATGAGTCTTCGCGGCGAATGAAGGTCCCACCGTCTTAAGAGCCTCAGCCACATCAATGAACATGCCGGCACCAGAACCACCGGCCATCGACGAAATCACCATCGCGAATGGGGGCCGAGCGGCAGCCTCTGTTTCACTACCCAAAAGGCGAGCGACCTCCGCCAATTCGGACATTGCTTTCGGCGCCGACATGATCTGGTACTTCTCTTTGAGCTTGCCGGTAATCGCATCGAGCCGATTGAGTGCAACCCCCCGACCGATGGCACGGAACTGACCAGCGCCATTAGTGATATCGATTGGGACGGAGGTCGGCACCCACGACGCAAGTGCTCGCTGTCGATCCTCGATAGACAGTGAGTTCGTCAGAGCTGAGAGCGTGCCACTCCAATTCATTCCGTGCGAGACAAGGCCTAGGTAGTCAGACTGCGGCAGCAACTTCTCGGGGAACCCATCAGCCGACATCCCGCTCACCGTGTCGATCCACAGCATCTGCCACGCATCGGGCAATTCGTCGCTTGTCCACCCAGCCGTGCGTAACCGGCGCAGCAGCGTCTGGCGTAGGACCCGCAGAGTCTTGCCGCCGGATCCTCCGACGCCGACCAATAGAACCTGGCTCAGCATGTGCGCGCTCCTCGCTGGTGAATGACTACTTTTCGATTACTTGAACGGGTTGTCATCTGGACTCGCACTTCCAGTGGACTGACCGAATGGTCCGCTTCCACCAGCCGACGGTGGCGGCGGAGGTGCCGTCGTTGTTCCGGCCTTGGGCTGCTTCGGCTCCTTCGGCGGCTTGGGCGGCTTCGCCTTGCTCGCCTGTTTCTGTGCGAGTTCAGCCAACTGTTGCTTGGCCTCCATCAATCCACGGCCGAGGCAGGTGCTGACGCCGATGTTCGCGGCGAGACGCTCAATAACAGGGACACTCCCGCCGAATTCCGGCTTAATGTAGGCCACGAGAATTCCCGGCACGGATCCTGCCGGCACCTCCCCAATCGACATGCGAGTCGACCCAAAGGGATTGTCCGGATCGGTCGTCGAAGATCCGAACGGATTAGTGCCACTTCCCGATGTACCGGTGGAGGCGGGAGGAGAACCAAAGACACCGCTCCCACCCGACGTTGTGGTCGTCCCAACGGGAACCGGAGCCTGCACGCCAAGTGCACTCGTTGGCACTAGCAGGTAGTACTGCCCCGTCGGATCAAGAGGCAGACCCGCAGTCGCGCCCGCATCCGATGTTGTCGGCACGTCACTACCCACCACCACCTGACCAATCGGCGCCTGAACAACGGCACGAACAGACCCGAACGGATTGATCGGCGTGACACTTCGGAGCATCTCTGGGCCACCAGACCACTGGCGCGGCCTCGGCGGATCGACAGGCACCCAACGGAAGTCATCGGGAGAAAGCAGGAGCGACTGACCGTCAGAACGAGTGAGGGTGGCATTTGCGCCCTCCCCATTGACGGTCACCGGAACTCTGGCCATCTGCAGACCCTTGAGTGAAAGGCGCGCCGCACTGTGGTTTAACAGCCACAGCAAGAGCAGCGGCAACAGAATCCCGAGGATGAACAACACCAACACGATGCCGATGCGCGCCGCCTGGTTAACCGGACGCGTCGTCACGAAGGTCAACGGCAGCGAGATCGGTGCGTCAGCTGACGGGCGGCCACTCACGGCAGCACTCGAGAGGGTCAACGGAATCTGTCCGGAGACCTGCCCGTCAGAAGCCTCACCTTGATTGCGAATTGATATGTCGATCGTCTTGGTCTCGCCCGCCGCAAGCGTGACACAGTCGGTACTCTCGCTGGTCTTGAAACGGTTGGGATCGTCAACCTCGGTTAACTGCGGGGCAGCGGCGCACGCTTTAGTGGGTCCTTCCTTCGAACCCACAAAGGTGATTGTGCCCTTCGCCTCACCGTCACGCCCCTCAAGTGGAGAGAGCACCAGCGCCTCAGGTGCGACCGTGGGGAAGGCACCAGCCAGTCGAACCGGTTGAACGAATCGGCGGCTCACCTGAGCCAACTTCTGACCGCTCTTGGTAGTGAGGTCAAGGGTCACGTCGAAGATCGTCGAAGTCGATCCGCCTGTCGGGGTGAATGTGCCACTGAACGATCCGTCATCCTTCAAGGCCAACGGAACCTCGGTGCCCTCACCCTTCGCATTGAGAGCCTTGATGACGAGCTTCTTGTCTTTGTACGGCGACACACTCGCCGGCTTGGCCTCAGTTGTGACAACTTGCCCAGAGAGCGTCGACTCTTGCCCCGCAACCAGTTGCGCATCTTTGAGTTGCAGTTGCAAATCGCTGAAAAGGTACAGCCCGACTGCGTCGTCTTGTCCGGGGCGAGCAAACGTCCAGTTTCCAACCCCCGAGGCGCTGACGGGAATGTTGATGGTGACGGTTGATCCGGTCCAGTTGACGATGGCAGTGCTTCCACCCGCCGCGCCGTTACCCGACCCCGCCTTGCCCGCGAGTGTGCTTCCGTCAGGTGCCTTGAGCGAGAACCCTTGGGGAGCAATGGCAACGACGCGGAAAGACGCGATTCCTGGATCGATCACGAGAGTCGCTGGCGTACCGGTGATGTCAGGCACCTGAGTACCACCACTGCCGATAGCAATGGCTGCTGCAAAGAGAGAGGCGAGCGCATCAGCACTGCCTTCGAGGTAGACGCCACTTCGATAGTTCGCAGGGATCGGTACCGTTCCACATTCAATACCGCCTCCCTTCCCTTCGGCCATCGCCTGAAGTAGCTGGGTGCCTTTCACTAGATCTTTCTGGCTAGCAGCGTCGTACTGCTTGAGAGTCGAACGATCGAAGAGCATGACGTTGACCAGCGAAATGTAGTCGCTGCGAATGCCATCGATGACGCCTTTGCGCGCGCACATGTCATCGGCCGCTTGTTGATTCTTCACGGGATCGTCGGAAACAACGATGACGCCGTCGGTAAACATCAACATGAGCTTGCAGGGCGGGGCGCCTGTTCCGAATCGCGCAGTGCCGCGCGCGATCTCTGAACGTCCCCCCGCCATGGCCGACGGGTGATCGGTCCCGCCTCCTTGATTGCGCGCCGGAACCTCCGCTTCGATTTTGGCCGCTAACTCCGGGGTCGTCTGCGGTGTCAACGTCGTCCACGGAATCCATGGGGTGTAGTCCGCAGAGAAGGTGGCGACCGCTACATCAACACGACGGGGCTGACCGAGCAACGACTGCTGCGCGAGATTACCCAGTGACGTTACAACGCTGGCGAGAATCGCCGCTCGCTTGTTCTCGGGATCAGTTGATTGCAATGACCCGCTCTCATCGACCACCATCATGGCCAACAAGTTGGGGTTCGACGCCAAACACTGGGCGACTTCCTTGAGTCCTTCTTGACCCACCGGACCTATCTCCGTGCGCGGCGCAGCCATCGCCGGCGCCATCAAAACCCCGCTCGCTAGTGCGACCGCACCCGCGAGGGACACCCACCGAGTTAGACGAACCACGATGACGCCACTTCCGTTGCAATCCGCCACATGTGAACGAACCCAACTAGGAATGCCACCGCAGACAAGATCTGAAGCATCGTGAGTTGCTTGGCACCCTGGGTTGAGTCGTACCAGAGGTCGGGAAGTCGGTTGAGGTGTTGGCCTCGAGCCCAGCCCAGGCAACCGACGACGGCGAATGGCGTGAGTAGATAACCGACAATCGCAGCCGGCAAGGAGTCACGGAAAAGTACGGCGAGGGCAACTGACGCAACGAGCGCCACGATCGCGACAATCAACGGGAGCGGTGACGGTTTACTTGCAATTCGTGGACCCGTCGGCGTAGAGGGTTCGAAAAGCGAATCGCCGCCGGATGCACCGTGAGGAGTCGATGAAGTAAACGGATCAGCCACTCCGAACCCCCGAACACACTGCATGGGGCACCCCGTTGATACCCATTCGCAGGATAGGGGTCTACACGACTCAATAC